>JAAYCJ010000043.1 GCA_012729815.1 Phycisphaerae bacterium
CGATGATGCGATACTACCTTTCGGGCGGTGTGATGCTCGGCCACGAAAACGTCGCCGAGATCGTCGAAGCCGGTCCGGACGTCGCCACGGCCAGGGCGGGCGAGCGCGTGGTGGTCGATCCGCCGCTGGGTTGCCTCGTTCGCAAGATCGATCCGCCCTGTTCGGCGTGTCGGCAGGGGCGGCCGTCGGTGTGCGAGAACTTCGATCTTGGGAACATGCCGACCGCGATCGGGCTGGGCTACAACGGATTTACCGGCGGAAGCTGGTCGCCGTATTTCATCGCGCACCACTCCCAGCTTCACCCCGTTCCCGACGGCGTCGCCGACGAGCAGGCCATTCTCGTGGATCCGCTGGCGTGCAGCCTCCATGCGATTCTCGACGACCTGCCCGCCGCCAGCGAGAATGTGCTGGTGTTCGGAGCCGGGATCATCGGCTTGGCCACCGCGGCCTTGCTTCGTGTCGTTGAGCCGAGTCTGCGAATCGCCGTTACCGTCAAGCACCCGTTCCAAGCGGATCTGGCCAGGCACTACGGCGCCGACCACTTGGTCTACTGGAAGCGCGACCGTCAGCAGTCGTTCCGCGACTTGGCCTCCATCGTCAAGGCTCGTTCGGCCACGCTGCCCTTTGGCATGCACTTCCTCCAGGGCGGATTCGACCGCGTCTACTATTGCAGCGGAGCGGTTTCCGCCTTTGCCGACGCCGCCCGGCTGGTTCGGCCGAGAGGAACGCTGGTGCTGGTGGGAACGCCGCAGATCGGGATTACCGATCTGACGCCGCTGTGGCTCCACGAGATCAAGGTGGTGGGAACCACCGGCCGGGCCGTGCAGATGTTGCCGGGCGATCGGGAAGCGGCCCACAACTACCGCCACGTGCTGCGATTGCTCCAGGAAGGCCGGATCGACACGGCTCCGCTGAAACTCGCCTTCTACCGCCAGAAGGACTATCGGCGGGCCTTGGCGGATCTGCGGGATCGCCGGCATTCCGGCGTCGTCAAAGCCGCCTTCGACTTCCGCTAGCCGCCAGGAAAGGCTTCAGCGCCGGAGCTCATTCCCATTCGATGGTTGCCGGCGGCTTGGTCGAGATGTCGTACACCACGCGGTTGACCCCGCGGACCTCGTTGACGATGCGGCTGGCGACGGTGGCCAGCGTCTCGTGCGGAATGCGGACCCAATCGGCGGTCATGAAATCCCGCGTCTCGACCGCCCGCAGGGCGATCACGTATTCATAGGTCCGCCCGTCGCCCATCACGCCCACCGTGCCCACCGGGATCAGCACCGCGAACGCCTGGCCGATCGTCCGGTACAGGTTGGCCGCCCGGATTTCCTCGATGAAGATTTCATCCGCGTCGCGGAGAATGTCCAGCCGTTCGGGCGTGATCTGCCCGGTGATCCGCACCGCCAGCCCCGGGCCCGGGAATGGATGGCGCCATACGATCTCCTCCGGCAGGCCCAGGTGCTCGCCCACCGCACGCACCTCGTCCTTGAACAGGTCCCGCAGCGGCTCGATCAGTTCAAAGCCCAATTCGGCGGGCAACCCGCCCACGTTGTGGTGCAGCTTGATGTTGGCCGCTTTACCCGCGATGCTGTGGCCCGACTCGATCACGTCCGGGTACAGCGTGCCCTGGGCCAGGAATCGGGCGTCCTCGATCTCCCGCGCCTCGTGGCGAAACACTTCGATGAACTCGTGGCCGATGATCCGCCGTTTTTCCTGCGGGTCCGACACTCCAGCCAGCGCGCCCAGGAACCGCTGCGAGGCGTCCGCCACCCGCAGATCGATGTGGAAGTGGTCGCGGAACGTCGCTTCGACCAGTTCGGCTTCGTTCTTACGCAGCAGCCCGTTGTCCACGAAGATGCACGTGAGCTGATCACCGATCGCCTTGTGCACGATCGCCGCCACCACCGAGCTGTCCACGCCGCCGGAAAGCCCGCAGATCACCCGCGACTTGCCGACTTGTTCGCGAATCTGCTCGATCGCCTCCTCGGCGATGTCCCCGACCCGCCATGCGCCCTGACAGCCGCAGACGTCGTACAGGAAGTTCCGCAAAATCTGTCCCCCCATCGGCGTGTGGCTCACCTCAGGGTGGAATTGCACGCCGAAAAACGGACGGCGCTTGTGGCGGACCGCGGCCCACGCGGTGTTGCGGGTCTCCGCCAGTGCTTCGAAATCCTCCGGCAGCGTCTGGACGACGTCGCCGTGGCTCATCCACACGCTGGTCTCTTCCGGCACGTGGCACAGCAGGTCGTAACCGTTCTTGACCGTCAGATGCGTTCGGCCGTACTCCCGCGCCTTGGCCGCCTGGACCTGTGCGCCCAGGAGCTGCGAACCGATCTGCATGCCGTAGCATATCCCCAAAATCGGCACGCCCAGTTGGAACACCCGCTCGTCGCAGCGCGGCGCGCCCGGTTCATACACGCTGGAGGGCCCGCCGGAGAGGATCAGACCCTTCGGCTCGTACTCCTGGAGCTTCTCGATCGGCGTTTCGGGCGCGACCAGCAGACTGAACACGTGGTTCTCGCGCACCCGCCGAGCGATCAACTGGGAATACTGTGAGCCGAAATCAAGAATCAGTATGGTCTCTCGCGTCATCAATTGCCTCTCCGTCGAACAGCCTTGCCGCAATGCCAATTCTTGGTTCTACCCCCGCACCGGTCAAACGAAATCGGCCCGACTTCACGCGTTTTTCATCAACCACGGCATTGTACCGACCAGAAGAATTCATTATAATAAAAACAAAGTCTTATTAATGGGTGGCTATCATGGCGGCACGTCGAGCGGCGTTCGTTGGGTGGCTTTGTGTTCTGATTCTGGTCCTTGTCTCGGGCTGCGACTCCAGCGGCATTCCCGGTGACCCGAATGACCCAAACGATCCGAATGACCCGAACGAACCAGCCAAGTTGCCCCAGATTGTCTTCGATAACGGAAACATCAATACCGTCTACAACTACCCGACCAGCGCGACGGTGCTGGTTCTGGACTGCCCCTGCACGGTGACCTTGATTCGCAACTACCATTGGAACAATGGGGCGGGCACGGAGGAAGTCGGCACGATCTCACTGCGGGCGCAAAACGATGCGGTCTATGGCCCCTGGCAGGCCGAGGGTGTTGAGGGTAGTGGCGGCGTCGCCAACGCCTATTGGGACTGCGAACCCAACGTGTTGATCCCCGCGGGCAGGTACACCATCGAGGATTCCGACTCGGATACGTGGAGCCAGAACAGCGGCTCGCAGGGACAAGGAATCTGCCTGGTCGAGGGCTTCCTCGACGAGGATGAAACCGAGATCCTGGTCCGACAGACGGTCCAGCCGTCCGAGGCGGACCAGATCGTCGAAAAGGGCGGGGTGTCGGTGACAATCCCCGGAGGCCTGCTGGAGGAGGCTCAGATCCTGACCATCAAGGAGGTTTCGACTCCGCCCGCTCCGGACGACCCGACCCAGCAGCGGATCGCCGTGATCTGCGACGTCAGTCTGGGCGACCTGCACGATCTGGACCAGCCGCTGGAGGTGCGGATGATCTACGATCCGAATAGCCTGGAGGGTGTCGACTCGCCCGAGCGGGTGTTCTCCGGGGTCTACTGGGATCCGGTGGACGAGACGTGGATCAACACTCCGGCCTGGATCGACCCGCTGACCAACACCCTGACGCTGCGGACCGAACACCTCTCGCGCTTCGCGGGAGTCGAGCGCATCACCCCTGGATACATCCAGAATGACATCTTCGGCCTTTCTTACGTGCGCAGTCTGGTGGAGGCGGAAACCGGGCCGACCGTCGGGTGGTATACCAAGCCCGAGCCGGCGGTGACCAACCGTAGCGCCGGGATTCCCGACTACGTTGAGGACGTCTGGTACTTCATCAACAAGCACCGCGAAACCTACGAGGATTTCACCGGAAAGGAGAGTCTGAAACTCCGTCCACTCCTCACGATCCATGACGAGCCGGGGATAGAACGGCTGCCTATTGCCGTCACCGTCGGCGGGTCGGGCTCTCCGTACCGCAGCAAGATCACCGGCGACATACGCGTCTCGCTGGACTGTGCGTCCGGCCCGCAATTGCTCAGCTATGTCGTGGCCCATGAGCTGTTCCACGCCCTTCAGAACCGGTACTACAACTGCTTCGGGATGACCGCCAGGAAGTGGTGGATCGAGGCGACGGCCGAGTACGCCGCGGGCCGGATCGCCAATGCCGACTCGCCGTACATGGGCGGAGAGATGATCTACCCCCGGTACCTGGAAATGCCGCTGGATTTCGCCTCCGGCAACTTCATCGGGCTTAACAGTCCGCACCTCTATCACGAGTACACCACGGCCTTCTTCATCGATTTCATGGTGCGAATGAAGGGGGTGGATTTCGTCGATATGTGGACGCAGGTCGCCAAGTCGTGGTCGTTCAATACGCTCTCGGTCCTCGAAACCTACCTCAAAGGCAACCTGCCCGAGTACTACCGGGAATTCGCCGAACACTGGATATTCGGCTCGCAGAGTCCGGTTCACCAGACGCTCAAGGCGGGAGGATTCGCCAACGCGGCGTTCATCAACGATCCCTCTTTCATTCCCACGATCGAGGACTTCAACCGCCACCTGGGCCTCGAACGTTACAGTTCGGTTCTCTACCGTGTGGTGGTTGACGGCGCGGAAGGCAAGAGCTATGACTTGAGCCTGGGCGTCAACAAGGAATATATGGACGCGCTGCCCGAAGGGGTCACCATCGTCGCCTACCGCTTCCCGAACGACTCCTACGACGCCAGCCAGTTCATCGTCCGCTTGAATCCGTCGCAGACGGAGGTCGGTTTCACCGCCGCGGTTGGCGACGTGCTCTACATCCAGGTCATCAATGCCTCCTCGTCGTGGAAGAGCATACCCTACGCCCTGAAGGGAACCCTCCAGGAGCCGCAGGAAAGCGAACTGCTCAAAAAGATCAAGACTTGCGAGACGATCACGGTGGTGTTCTCCGGCGACCTGGTCTGGGAGTGTTACTACCATGACAGGGACGCGCAGACTCGCAACATGCCGCTCCGGGACGAATGTGGCTACGATAACGATCGAGCATGGTCTTCGGGCTATGATGTCGCCATCCAGTGGAATGGTGCGAGCTTCACCACCGAGTTTGCCGGTATCAAGCTCACCGGGACCTTCTCCTCCGACGGAACCCGCTTGCTGGAATGCACGGCCGTCGACAAGGACGTTCGCGATGATCGGGATGCCTGCGACCGTGGCCCGTTGCCGCCGTTCGGCGAAAGCAAACGAAACCTGTCTGTGATTAACGTGCCACTGGCGATCAACGACCCGTACTACATCGACTTCGGGGCGGGCAAGAACTACCCCGGCACCGGCTCGGCCGAAACCTACTGCACTCCCGATATCCATCTGGTATACGTCAGCGAGTGGGGTGGGTTCGGCACCTGGCCGAGGTGGAACACCGGGTATGACTGGTCGTCCATCTCGATTCGCGTCCTGCTGGACCTGAACTGACCAGCGGCTCTTTGACCGGAGGAAGACGACCTGCTAGACTTGTAGTGGTTTATCGAACTCACGGGAGAATGCGATGAGCGACCTTCAGCCGGTATGCGTACACAGGCCGCAGACGGAGTGGCAGGCCGACCTGCTGGTCCAGTTCCTCCGCGACAACGAGGTCAACGCCCATCTGGCCAACCGGGCCAGCGTGGGGCTTTGGGGCGACGGTTCGCTGCCCTTCGCCCAATTGGAGGTCCTTGTCCCCTCCGACCAGGCCAGCCGGGCCTCCGTCCTGATCGCCGAGTTCCTTGAGGAGCCCGCGGAGGACGATCCGCTCCCAGAGACGGATTAGGTTATATTGTATCAGTTTGACTTTCGGTGGGCGATTCGGGACGGCGAAAGGGGGCGGCGGGCGTCTTTGACGTCGGATTCTTTTGAATTCCACTTGAAAATCGGCTGGGGTCATTGGTATAAAATATGATTTAGCCCAAGTTCGACAGGCAACCGGAGTCTCCGGGGCCTCGCGACCCGCTCGCCGCGGTTCCGGGGCCGGTAAAAGGAAACCATATGGCCGCGAAGTTGAAAGCGAAAACACACAAAGGTTTGGCCAAGCGAGTCAAGATCACCGCCACCGGCAAGGTCACCCGGCGACGTGGCGGCAAGAGCCACTTGCTCTCGAACAAGAGCTCCAAGCGGCTCCGCGGCCTGCGTCAGCCCATGACCGTGCCGGATCACATGGCCAAGATGATCCGGGAGCAGATCGCCCCGTAGCTTCGGCCCAGGTCCACGTAAGGCAGCAACCACGAACGGAGAGGACGTTATATGCCCAGGGTAAGCGCAGCCGTTCCACGGCACAAACGAGTCAAGCGACTGATGAAGTCGGCCAGCGGATACCATTCCGATCGGTCCCGCACTCTGCACTCCGCCAGCGAAACCGTCATGCGGGCGGGTAACTACGCCCGCGCCGGCCGGCGGCTGCGGAAGCGAGACTACCGGTCGCTGTGGATCACCCGGTTGACCGCGGCGTGCCTGCCGCTGGGGATCAACTACAGCCGGCTGGTCCACGGTCTCAAGTCCGCCAACGTCGTGCTCAACCGCAAGATGCTCTCGGAGCTGGCCGTGCACGACCCGGTGGCCTTCGAAGCGGTCGTCAACACCGCCAAACAATCTCTGGCGAGCTAGAGCCATGACGGACCGGGCGATCGACGATCTACCCGCCCTGGCCGACGCGGCGCTGGCGGAGCTCGCCGGCGCCGGCGACGCCAAGGCCCTCGATGAGTTTCGCCTCAAATACCTTGGCCGCAAGGGTGTCTTCACCGAGGCGAGAACCTCGATCGGCAAACTCCCCGCTGAAGATCGTCCGCGCGCCGGCAAGCTGATCAACGAGGCGGCGGCCAAAGTCGAAGCCGCTTTCAAGGAGAAGAAGGACCATCTCGAGGGCCAGGTCGTCTCCGGGCCAGCTTACGACGTGACGCTTCCGGGCGTCAAGCCCCTGGTCGGCCGGCCGCACGTCCTGACCCAGACCATGCGGGAGTTGTCCGAGATCTTCGGCCGCATGGGCTTCGAGGTCATTGACGCGCCCGAGGTCGAGGACGAGCGCCACAACTTCGTCGCCCTCAACATCCCTGAAAGCCATCCCGCCCGCGATCCGCTCGACAACTTCTACGTCGACGAAGGGCGGCTTCTGCGTTCGCAGACCTCGACGGCGCAGATCCGCGTGATGGAGCAGCGGACGCCGCCGGTCCGCGTGGTGCATTACGGCCGCGTATACCGGCCGGACACCATCGACGCCAGCCATCACATGATGTTTCACCAGATCGAGAGCCTGTACGTCGATCGCGACGTGACGATGATCGACCTCAAGAGCACGATCCTCCAGTTCTGCCACGCCTACTTCGGCCCGGAGATCAATATCCGCCTGCGGCCGAGTTACTTCCCGTTCACCGAACCGTCAGCCGAGGTGGACATGACCTGCATGATCTGCCACGGCAAAGGCTGCAACCTCTGCTCCGGCGGATGGATGGAACTCGGCGGGTGCGGCATGGTCGATCCAAACGTCTTCCGGGCGGTCGGATACGATCCGGATGTCTACAGCGGCTTCGCGTTCGGCCTGGGCATCGAGCGGATGGCCATGCGCAAGCACAACATCACCGACATCCGGCTCTTTACCGAAAACGACGTTCGCTTCCTCCAGCAGTTCTGATCGCGGATCGGGCGCGGCTGGTTTCCTGGAATTCCATTCTTCTGAGCAAGTCGCAGGGCGATGGTGCATCGAGACGATGCGCCCTACGCGGAGGCGGCTTGGCGGCGCTCGTATTTCTTGACGATCTCGGGCAAAGCCTGGAAGAAACGGGCGACGCTGTCGGAAAGGGTCAGGTTGCGTCTTGCCATCATCCGCCGGGCGACCTCGGCAGCCTGGGCGGCGTCGTAGTCGGTCTGGACCTGGTCGGTCAGCCATCGGAACGAACCGACGAACTTGGGCGGAATGTGGCTCAGGATCACGCTGGAGCAGGTGCCGACCACCGACCCGCTGCCGAAGCAGACGTTGATCCCGACCTTCGAGTGGTCGCCGATCACCAGGCCCAGGAACATCAATCCGGTGTTGATTTCGTCGTGGCCGTCCAGCGACGTGGTGATCTTGCCGTAGGTGTTCTTGAGGTCGGAACTGACCGAGCCGGCTCCGATGTTGACCCACTCGCCGACGTAGCTGTGGCCGAGAAACCCGTGGTGCTGCTTGTTGCTGTACGCGTGGATGATGCTGGCGTCGATCTCGCCACCGACCTTGCAGACCCTGCCGATCGACGTGTTCTCGCGAATGATCGCCATCGGCTGGACCACTGAGCCGGGTCCGATGCAGCAGGGGCCCTGGATGACCGCGTTGGCCCCGATCTTCACCCGGTCGTCGATCCACACCGGGCCTTCCTCGGCGTCGATGACCACGCCGGGCATGATCCGGCACGACTCGCCGATGTGAATGGCCTTCTCGCCGATCAGATGGACGGCGCTGTGAACGCCCGCGCCCTTTACGCCGTCGTTGCACTCGCGGAGCAGTTCGGCTGGGTTGTGGACGATCAGATCCCACGGGTAGTTGACCAGCTTGACCTCGGGTCCGGCCGCGACGGCCTTGAGGGTGCTGAACACGGTCCGCCGCAGGTCCTGATGGGCCAGAACGTTCGAGGTCAGGAGGCGGGCCATCGGCTCGCTCAGCCGCGCCGCCGCCACCGCCTCGCCCTTGTACAGATAGCTGTCCGGCTCGAGCTCCGGCAGATCGCCATCCGCCAGCCACCGCCCGTTGACCAGCAGGACCTCGCCCTTCAGCTCGCGCAGATCCGGATTGACCTGAAGTTCGCTGTGCTCCTGGACGATGTCGGCCAGCTCCGGCCGAACGAACACGATCGGATGCTGCATCCCTTTGCGCTGCCGGATCTTCTCGAGCAGGCTCAGCCGCCCGCAGCGAAGCTCAAACACTGGCCTCCAGTAGGTCAGAGGCAGTAACGTCCGGAACCCGCTGTCCTCAAAAACGATCACCGTCATCGTCAGCCCCTCGAAAAGCGTGCCTCACCCCGACAGCCCCACACCTGTCCCCCTTGCGCCAAGTCCTATGGCTGGATCCAACTGGCACTATCCTAACGATAGCAGGCGGGATCGACAAGCGCCGGTCACCGAAATGCGCATACCATCCCTATGCCTTCTTCCGGGTTTGCCGTCTTGAAGTCAGGCCGCCCGGCGACCGCACGAAACAACCATACCATTACCGGTTCGCCTCGGTCACCGGGCGAATCGGCTGGGATGGAATCCGCCTGCGTCAGGGGAATTCCCGGCTGAGCTACTGGGACATCTGGCGGCGATAGCGCACGTAGAAGACGAGCAGGACGATCAGCAGAATGACGATCAGCGGGTACCAGATGTACGGAGGAATGCCGAAGATCACGCCCAACATCGAACTTGCCATCTCTGAACTCCTTCGACTCAAACTGCAGGCGATACACCCTTGAGTTGATACGGGCCAAAAACCTCGCATCGCTTGGCGGGCGGACAAATCCTGCCGCCATAGCCATTTATTTAACAGTAACGGCCCCTCAAGTCAAGGAAAGACAAGGCCATGCGGGATTTTTTGTGGAGATCGGCCAGACGGCGGGACTGCCGGTCTGATCGGCAGTCGCCGACGGTGAGGCCAGTTATGAGCAGAAGCTCCATCGCACAGACGTCGTTCAACGCGGGCCACGAGAATCGGCATGCAGATCGGGCCTGAGAACCGCACTCAGTCTCCATTAAACAGCTTCATCTTAATCCATGGGTTGTTGGTCTCCGGCGAGGCATCAACGAATTTGCTCGCGGGCACCCAGCCGGCGTGGCCATCCGGATAGACCGCATTGACGCCCTCACCCGCGTGCGAACCGGGTGTAAGATAACGATAGTCCCACGGATTGCCGTTCACGAAACAGATACCCACCACGGTGGTTGCCGATTCGCCGGGCTGAAGTTCCGGTGGCCACTGCCACAGACTTCCCGGTCCCGCAGTGGCCGCGCTGAAAGGCAGCACGTAAAGCACGTTGGCAAATGTGGGGTCGGAGAAGAAGACATTTCCTGGGCAACTCAAGATGCCGCGTTTGTCGCTCGGAACTCTGCCGAGCCACTCGGCCGGTACGTACGGCAGCAACCGGCCGAAGCCGAAGAACTTCTCGGGCCAGGCGGGTGGGTAGTCCCAGTCCCAGACCACACGCCAGTCGTTCCAGTGCGTCGGGAAATACTTCTCGTGGTTATCCATCAGGTACTGACCGGTTGCCACGCCGACGTTGTGCCAATTGGCCAGGCAAACCGTCTTCTGACTGGCATTGCGCGCCTGCTGCAGGGCCGGTAGCAGGATGGACACCAGCACGGCGATGATCGCCACGACGACCAGAAGCTCGATCAAGGTAAACGCTTTTATCCATGTTCTGACCATGGTTCGGTCCTCTCAGAGGTGATTATGGTTGTCCAGCCGTCTCGATCTCCAGAAGGATCGGGCTCATCGGCTGCAGCGAAATGTTGTCCAGTTCCACCGAGCGCCGCTCGATCAGGTCCGTCGCCCGGCCCTCGACCGCCAGACGGACGGTGACGGGTTTCGGCAGATGGTTGATCATGCCCGCCAGGAGCTTTCCCTGGTAGGGTACGACGCGGTATTCCACTCCCCACGCTGCGCTGCCGCTCTCCGCGTCGGCGAGGCTGACGATCTCGAACCCGCCGTCGCAAAGGGTTCCACGCAGCGACGCCGCCAGGGGTTTCTCGTCGGCTAGAGCGAGCTTCACGGCGCCGGTTACGTCCGCTGAGGCGTGCCGGCGATGGTACTCGTCCCATTCGAGGCATTCCTCGCCGAGCATGACCACGCGTCCGCCGTCCGCGGCGAACTGCCGCAATCCGGCCACTGCCTCCTTCGGCAGGTGCGTCGCGTGCGGAACGACGATCCAGTCCACCTTCGCCGCGGTCCCTGACGCCAGTTGCCGCTCGCTGACGAACGTGACCGGCTGGCCCATGAACGTCAGGCCGGTGTACGCCCTCGCGGTAACGTCCGCGTAATCCGGCTCCCAGAACAGCGACGTCTGCGAGTATAGCAGGGCGACCCGCGGCTTGGCCGTCGACAGGGCTGCGACCTGGCTGGACAGACGGTTCAGATCGAGCATCGTCCGGCTGGCCGAGTAGGCGTTGGCCGGCCGGAAGAAGATGCTGCCCGACAGCGAAGGACCCTTCGAGTCTTCCCACACCCACATCACCGTTGCGCCCTGGTGGTGTATCGCGCCTTGCCACAGCACCGAGCGGATATGGCTTGGCGGAATGTGCTCGGGCGGATACTCATCCGGGATGAAGTGGTTCTCGGAGTCGAACACCGGCTGGCCCTTGAACGAGTGTTGCAGGTCGTACCACATCTGTTCGTGCTGCCAGCCGTAGGCGTACGGGCTGCCGGTCAACGCCGCGAAGCAGTCGTTGCCCGCCAGGTCGGTCACGCCGCACATCAGTTCCGCGTCGACGCCCAGGCCGAAATCGCCCCGGCTGAACGCCTGCGCCATTGTCTTCATGTGCGTCGGGACGTTCGGAGCGTACTGCTTGACCAGCGAGTTCATCCACGCGTGCCAGTCGGCGAAGTTCTTCTGATTGAACCGCGCCCAGTCGTAGAACGCCCGTTGTTCGCCGAGTTCGCTTGGTATCTCAAGCCGCCACGGCGGGACATCTTCGAAGTTCGCGTACTGCGTCCCGTACAGTGCGTTCAGTGCGTCCAGCGTTCCGTGCCGTTCCTTCAGATACGCGATCCACCGCGGACGGCTGTAGGGGTCGTGTCCGCTGGTCGCGTAGACCGGCTCGTTCGACAGGCAGATACTGAACAGGGCGGGTTCGTCCTTTACCGCGGGAACGAGGGCCTCGATCCATCGGCCCATCACGTCGCGGGCCTTCGGATGGTCGATGTTGTGGTAGAGGAACCCCGTGCGGACGATCTCCGTGACGTCCGGCGCTTCCGACACCGCCCAGCCCGGGAAGTAGTGCGGCGAAAGCAGCAGGTCCACCTTGATCCCGTGTTGCGCCGCCCGCTTCAACGTGTCCACCATGCCCTGGACGCTGTTGCCCACCGTGCCGTCCGGATTCATGTTTGACGGGCCGCGCTCCTGCTGAACGATCGTCACGCCCAGCGACGGGAAATTCGGGAAGTCATGCTCCGCCGTCGCCCAGGCGCCATAGCCGACGAACCAGCAGGGGAGTTCCTCCGCTTGGCTCGCATCGCCCGCCGACATCTCCGTGACGAACACGCCGTCGCGGACCGCCACCGGGCCGCCCGTCGGACGTGGAACGATGATCGGGCCCGTTTGCCGCTCCAGGCGGTCGGCCAGATCGGCCTGCGTCCGCCGGACCACCTCGGCCACCTCCTTGGCCTGCATCAACTCCCACTCCGCCCCGTCGCGAGCCTCCTCGACGCGGGCGATGTACCGCTCCGCGACCGCAATGCCAAGCCGGATGTACGAATCGTCCGACAGCGCCGTATGGGACTTGAGCGTTTCCCGAGTCGCCGATAGTTCAGACTTCGCCCCGGCCAGAATCTCCCTCGCCTTCGACCTGAGATTCGCCCGCTCAAATCCGCATCGGGCGGTCTGGCGCCACGCGTTTCCATCGGCCGACGTCTCCGAGATAACCGCGTATCGACCGTCCTCGGTCAACGCCGACAGCGGAACCGAAAACTCCAGCGTCCGCACCTGTCCCGCGCCGCACTCCGGCAGCGTCGCGGTAAACCAGTTCGCGACGACCGCTCCGGATTCCGTCGCGGCGGATATCCGCAGTTGTTCCTCCGAAGCCCGCGCCACTGCGTAGTCAGCGTACCGGCCGGTGACCCAGTCCTCGGCGTCATAGTGATGGCCCTGCAGCCGAATGCACGCCGCCGATCGGGTCTCGTCCTTGCCCATCAACACGACCTGCGCGTATTCGTTGGGCATCTTCGACGACCCGATTCCCGGCGTCCATTCCACGTAGCGGCGGCCGCGCGTCGAATCGTTGATCAGGACGTCCATGCCGATCACCCGCGGCGGGTCGGCGGCGTCCACCGACAGACATCGCCACGGAATCCTGACGTTCAGCACGTAGCCCGTCGCGGTGCGCTTCACGCTCTTGGCCACCTGCGACCACTCGAACTCGCCGCCACCCGCATGCCATGCAAAACACAGCGGCTCGCCCGATGCGTCCGGCGCCAACCCAAATTCATAACACGTCTCGGTATAGCCGTGCTTGCGGCCTTCGGGCGCGGTGTCGATCGCCACCTGCACGCTGTCGCCTTGCCACATCCAGGCGCCGGGCGTCACCTCGCCCTCGGTCGCGTCCTGAACGTCGAGGCTCAGGATCAACCCCTCATCATCCCACTGCATCCGCACGTCGGCCCCGAACGCCGGATCGTCCGCCGCCCGGATCGACACCACTGGCGGGTCCAGCTTCGATCCCGCCCACGGCGCCGGATAGAACCTCGCCTCAGCCGTCAGGCCCGCCGCCACCTCCGGCGATCCGACCTGCGGGTCGGTCACCCGGCCCACCGCGACCATCGATACGTCGTCGATCCAGATGGCCTGCGTTGGGTCTTCCGTCACGATCATCAACTCGAACGGTCCGCGGGCCGGGCCGCTTGTGTACTCGACCGATACCTCCGTCCAGTCGTACGTGCCCGATGGAGCACGCTGGCGAAGCCGCCAGCCGGGCCCGCCGCCGATCCACACCGTTGAACCCACGCCTTCGCCCTTGCACCACATCGAAATGCGATAGTTCGTGTGCGGCGCCAACGCCGCCGTCTGCCGCCACAGCCGGCCGTAAACGTGCGGCCCGAAGGGCGATGCGTTCGTCAGCTTCAGCGAGTATTTTCCCGAACGTGCTACGCTCTCATCGATGGTCACTGCCGCCTGCACGTCGTTTGACAGTTGCCAGGCCCAGCCCGCCATGCCCTCCTCAAACCCGCCGTTGGCGACTGAATTCTCGTCCGCCCCGGCCGCTTCAGCGGGAAACATCGCCATCCACGCCCAGAGGATGCACACCACCGGACACGTCGAGAAAGCCTGTCTCATGCTGTACCTTTGAGAAGAAGATGATTTGCGTGTTCTGTCACAACCTTCACAGTGCCGGTTCATCCGTCCCTATGTCCTCATTTGGAATAGTGCGCGAATATGTCGCCCTTGTTGGCCTTGAGGTCCTCGTACGCCACCGGCTGAACGTGACCGTCCACGAAGCACACCATGCTCGCACCGCGATGCCGCGGAGCGGCGCACTTGTAGTCGCTGACGGGGTCGTCCCAGTTGATCTCCACCGGGCATTCGACATAGGGCTTGGTCGTGCGGAATGCTGCTCCATAGTAGAGATTGCCTTCGGCGTCGCCGAGCATCCAGAGTTCTGACGCCCTGTTGATCTGCGACGCCGGCGTCGTCCAGCGAGCTCCCACCAGGTGAGCACTATGGGGCCAGTATCCTCCGTTCACGCCGTAACCGCCGCCCCATTGGATTCGCTGATCCGTCACTGCGGGACACCGCCAGATTCCCTCGATAACGTCTCCCCACTCCTCGCTCTTCCACCGCGCCACCGGCGGGACGTACCGGCCGTAGACCAGGAGATTGGTGTAAAAGCGTCTCATCTCAGCGTCCGGACTTGGATCGGAAGGCGAGGCAGCGTTGAACGGAACCAGGAAACCCTCCCAGTCATCCATGTACATCAGGCAGGCCGTCGCCAGTTGCCTGACGTTCGACGCGCAGTTGACCTCTCTGGCCATCTCCCTCGCCGCGTTCAACGAGGGCAGCAACATGGCGACCAGCACGGCGATGATGGCGACGACCACGAGGAGTTCGATCAGTGTAAAACCGGTCTTTTTTACGCTGGCGTGGCGATTCATTTCAGACACCTCCTGCTGACGTCCATCCGGACCAGGGCGTTGGACTTCCGTTTTGTCAGGCCGATTCCCGAATGACCAGTTCCACCGGCAGGTGGATGTGCACCGGCGGCGTGATGTTTCGGGAAATCAACTGGTGAAGCAGCTTGGCCGCGTCGTAGCCGATCTGCTGCCGCGGCTGACGGGTCGTGGTCAACGCGGGCTTGAGAAACTTGGCCAGCGGAATGTCGTCGAACCCGACCACGTTCAGGTCGGTCCCCACCCTCAGCCCTCGTTGCTCAGCTGCCCTATAGAGGCCGGCCGCCAGATAATCGTTCAGGCAGAACACGCTCAACGGCGGCGGATTCTCAGCCAGCAGACGCTCAGCGGCTTCGGCAACCGGGGCCAGCTTGCGGTCGTTGGGCCAGAAATCCGGATCGCCGTCGCTTACCTGCGAATTGAAGGTATACCGCTCGACCAACTCGCCGAAACCGGCGTCGACCATCGCCCGCCCATAGCCCTGATAGCGGTCGCGATGCGTCTTGTGTTCGATGGCCGTGCACAGATAGTACGCCGGCCGGTGGTACTTCTCGATCAGATACGAGGTGGCCTGATAGACCCCGGCTGCATTGTCCACCTGGACCGAACTGATTGGCAACTCACCGACCACCCGATCGAGGCAGACGATCGGGAAACCCGCGTCGCTCAGCCGCCGCAGCGCGTCGAGATACGTCTCATGGGCGTACGGCAGGACCAGAAGTCCCTGAACCGGGTAGTCCTCGACGTGCCGAAGCACGTGCAGGGCCTGCTCATGGCCGTGGGTATTGAGGAACATCTGGAAGTGCAGGCCGTGCTCAGCGGTATAGCGCTTGATCCCCTCGCGGATGCCCACCAGGTGGGCGTCCGGCTCGGCTGCGAACACCGCCCCGATGGCGGTCTGGGTTTGTGGTCCGGACATGCTCGTCGAAAGCTGTTCCGGCTCATCCTGGCCATTCCGCGGCGGGATCATCGCCCCCTTTTGGGGCACTTTGACGACCTCGTGGCGGTCGGCGAGGATGGCCAGCACCTTCCGCATCGTCATCCGCGAAACGCCATAGTTCTGGGCCAGATCCCCCTCCGACGGAAGCAGCAGGCCTTCCCGGTACTGACCGGAGCGGATGTCCTGCTCGAACCGCTCCGCCACGCGAAGCGCCTTGCTGTTATAGACGGTTGCCGCCTGTGAATTCATACACTCATTATAATGGAAAGCTAGGTGGTATGTCAAAACTTTTCTTAAGCTTTTTAGTGTGGATGGCAATGGTTTTGGCTAAACATGGATGTCTTGTATAAATTCTTTTCGCCGGGGCGTTGACAGCGCTGCCGCAGCATGTATAATGCCCTTACACACTGTGGGTCGCAGGGGCGATTCAGATAGTCGCTGTGGGATGGCGGACATCTGTGGGCCAGGCTCCTTGGCCACAGGAGACGGTGGATATCAGTGGCACTTATAGAGCAAATTCCAACCCGTGTGCACGAGCATCTGTGCCCGAACGGCGGGACCGACGGCCTCCACGTGGTGATCTACGCCGACCTGACCCGTACCGGGCGGTTCGGGCAGGAGTGGCTGGTAGTCACCGATGACCGGGTGCGGGTGATGGGGGCCGACGGGCAGGGCCTCGATCTGCCGCTGGAGCAGATCGTCTCGGTCAGTGCGGACTCGCTGGTGGGGGGCGGGGCGCTCTCGGCGGCGGTCGACGGCCGGATGGTCGAACTGGTCCGCTATACCAACGCCCGCGAGCGGACGTTCAGCCGGACGGCCAAGTTCCTCAATGAGCTGGTCGAGTATCGCCGGGAACTGGCCAAAGGCTCGACGGAGAAGAAGCCACCCGAAATTCACGCCGACGAGGAGGAAGACAATCGCTGCCCTCGCTGCAAGCTGCTGTTGGCCGAGGGCACCAAGGTATGTCCGGCGTGCCTGCGGAAGCACAAGGTGATCGGCCGGCTGGCCGGCTACTTCAAGCCGTACGTCTGGCAGTTGACGTACGTCTCGGTGTTGATGCTGGCGGGAACCGGGCTGAACCTGATCCCTCCGTACCTGCCCCGTCCGCTGATGGATCAGGTGCTGGTGCCGACGGAAGCGGCGGAGGCGGGCCAGCGGATCCGGCTCTTGGGGTTTCTGGTTTTGGCGATGCTGCTGGCCCGAGCGGGCCACCAGGTGCTGGGCATTCTTCAGGGACGGGCGGTCGCGTGGCTGGGCGCCAGGTTGTCGCACGATCTGCGGACCGAGCTGTATTCGCACCTGCAGTTCCTTTCGCTGGGCTACTTCGACCGGCGAAAAATCGGAGCGATCGTGGCTCGGGTGACCCAGGACACCAGTTCGCTGGAGCACGCGCTGATCGATATGGTCCCGTACGTTGCGGTGCAGGTACTGACACTGATCGGGATATGCGCGGTCCTGTTCTGGATGAACTGGCAGCTCACGGTGCTGGTGCTGGTTCCGGCCCCAGCGGTGGTGGTCCTGTCGCGTGCGTTCGGTCGTCGGCTGATGCGGCTGTGGCATCGGTTCTTCCACTATCGCCAGCGGCTCAACGCCGGGGTCAACGACAGCCTCTCCGGCATCCGGGTGATCAAAGCCTTCGCCCAGGAGCGCAAGGAGGCCGGACGCTTCTCGGAGCACAGCCGCGAGGTCTTCGAGGCGACCTACCTGGCGGAGCGGACGTGGGCGACGCTCTTTCCGATCCTGTGGTTCGTCACGAGCCTCGGGGCGATCATCGTCTGGTACGTGGGCGGCAAGCAGGTCATCAGCGGCTTGGTCACGCCGGGAACGCTGATGGCGTTCGTCACTTACCTGACCATGCTCTACGGTCCGCTGCAGTTCCTCAGCCGGATCAGCGACTGGCTCGCCCGTTCCCTGACCTCGGCCCAGCAGGTCTTCGAGGTCCTCGACACCCAGCCGGACGTCCGTGAGGCGGCCGACGCCGTGCCGATGCCGCGGATCGAAGGGCGGGTGGAACTGCGAAACGTCACCTTCGGCTACGATAAGCACAAGCCGGTGGTCAAAGACGTGTCGCTGGACGTGGCGCCGGGCGAGATGATCGGTCTGGTCGGCCACAGCGGAGCGGGTAAGAGCACCGCGATCAACCTGATCTGCCGCCTCTACGACGTCAACGAAGGGCAACTCCTGATCGACGGCGTGGACATCCGCCGCATCCATCAGCAGGACCTGCGACGGCGGATCGGCGTGGTGCTCCAGGACACGTTCCTGTTCAACGGCACGATCCTGGAGAACATCGCCTACGCCAAACCGGAGGCGGGCCTCGAGGAGGTCATGATCGCGGCCAAGGCGGCCAACGCCCATGACTTTATCGTCAGCAAGCCCGACGGCTACGACAGCGTGGTCGGCGAACGCGGCCAGATGCTCTCGGGCGGCGAGCGCCAGCGGATCGCCATCGCCCGGGCCATCCTGCACGACCCGCGAATCCTGATCCTCGACGAGGCGACCTCGTCGGTCGACGCCGACACCGAGCGCCAGATCCAGGAGGCGATCGCCCGGCTGGTCAAGGGCCGCACAACTTTCGCGATCGCCCACCGTCTCAGCACGCTGCGCAACGCCGACCGGCTGGTGGTCCTCAAGGACGGCCGGATCGCCGAACTGGGCACGCACGATGAGCTGCTGGCCAAGAAGGGGGAATTCCACCGGCTGGTGGAAATCCAGAAAGAAATGTCGCGGATCAAGGCGGTGGAACGATGAGCCAGACGACAGCAGCCGGCGCCGGCCGGAAAGTGGAACGCCCCCCGGTGGACAGGCCGATGACCGCAAGCGATGCAAAACCCGACGCCGCGACGCTGACGATCCTCGATCCGAAAGAGCTGCGCTTTGCGCGGGCGGGTGTGGAACTGCGACTGACGGTGGGGGATCGGTGCTCCTATCCGGCGGTGAAGGTGCTGCGGGCGTTTCCGCTCTCTCAGCCGCAACGGCACCTGAGCGTCCGCGATACCGGCAACCGCGAGATCGGTGTGATCGCCGACCCCGGCAAGCTCGATGAGGCCAGCCGGCGTCTGGTCGAGGAGGAACTCGACCGCCGCTACCTGGTCCCGGTGATCCGCCGCGTCATCGCGGTCAAGGAGTGGTTCGGAACGGTCGACTGGCAGATCGAGACCGACCGCGGCGAGGTCCGCTTCACCACCCGAAACCTGCGGGAGAACCTGGTTCAGCCGTCTCCGGGCCGGCTGCTGCTGACCGACGTGGAAGGCAACCGTTACGACGTGCCGCAGTTCTCAGCCCTGGACTCACGAAGCCAGGGGCTGCTGATGGGGCATCTCTAACCCGATTAGAACATCCGGTCGATGATCCGGCGGGCAAGCCCCACCCATTTGCGGATGCGCTCGCCGTCGCCCTGGACCGTCTCGACGTCCTTGAGCGTGATGTCGAAGTGGCCGCCGCGGCAGATCGCCAGGTCGCGTTCCAGAATGCGGCCGATGCGATCGGCGTCGAACCCGTAGGCGACCATGTCGGCCGGGCTCGGCCGATAGCTCATCACGTAGTCCGTCCCGATCTGCTCCACACACTTGGCCACGTCGGCCATCGGCGAGACCGCGACCCGCCGCAGGTTGTGGATCTTCCGCAGCAGGGGTATCTTGCGGCTCAAGTCCTCGCAGCAGCCGTAGGCGCAAAGCCCGAACTGCTCGATGATCGGGATCTGGTAGCGGAGCATGAACTCCTCGAACATCTCCGGGCCGACCAGTGTGGTCTCCTGCGACGCGCAGAAACACCAAAGCTGCTCGCGCCGCACCGGCGGGCTGTCGGCGGCGGGATCGGCCAGCTCGTGCGCGTAGGGCATGGCCTGGTTCTGATGGTGGGCCAGGCGCCAGTCGCCTGCGGCTTCAGCCTGGCTGTGGGTCTTGAGAATCGCGTCCCGCATGAACGCCAGCAGTTCGTGCAGCCACTGCGGCCGGTCCACCATGTCGTACATGAACTGCTCCAGCCCGCGCAGGTGGGCCAGCTCGGTCGAGATGTCCGCCTGCCACATCTGGTGTACCGGGCCGCGGTCGATGCTGATCGCGATCAGGTCGCCGATCGCCTCGTCAAGCTGCCCAGCCAGACGCGCCGTGGCCGCCTCATCGACCACGTGATCCGGAGCGATCAGCCTGACGACGTCCTCGGGCGCCTTGATCGGGGCCAGGTACTCACCGGCGGTGCCCTCGCCATCGGGCCGGTGCATGCCCGTCCGCACGCCCCAGATGCCCTCCACGTGCGTCGGCCGAACCGCTGGCAGGGTCACCCACGGCTCAAAGATGAAATCGTCGCCGAACTCCCAGCGGAAGAGTTGGCTGCGAAAGAAATCCTCGTACTGCCGCAGCAGCGGGTCCTGGCACCGGCAGACGGATTCGGCCATCTCGCTCCACGCGAAGGCCCGGACGTAGATCAGCGGGCGGGTCGGCCGGCGGCTGTTCAGGTCGCGCCACAGGCGGCGGCGCTCCTCCTGAACCGGATCGCGGCAAATCTCCAGGTACCGTCGGGCCAGGTCCCGCAGGATCGTGCGGTCGGTTTCGGACATCGCAGCCTCCATCGCTGGACGCGGTAAAAACTGGCCGCGCAGTATGCCGAAATACGCCGGCGGATTCAAGAGCGGACGAATCGAGGCCTCGGCAACGTCGAAATTGGCATGGACCTTGACGGGCAAGCATTATACAATTCAAGGCTTATCGGCGAGTTCAAGCGGATTGGAGGTCCAAGCAGTGGCTATCGCGTACAACAAGCGGACGCACAGTTGCGGGCAGTTGACGGCGGCGGACGTCGGCAGGCAGGTCCTGCTCTGCGGATGGGTCCAGTCGTACCGGGATCACGGCGGGGTCATCTTCATCGACCTGCGCGACCGCGAGGGGCTCACTCAGGTGGTCTTCGACCCGGAGACCGCCAAGGAGGCCCACGACCTGGCCGACACCCTGCGCCACGAGGACGTGATCGCGGTGGAGGGCAAGGTCCGCCCGCGGCCCGAGGGCATGATCAATCCAAAACTGCGGACCGGCGAAATCGAGGTCGAGGCCAGCTCGCTGGAACTGCTCAACAAGTCGGACAACCCGCCCTTCATGATCAAGGACGACATCGAGGTCGGCGAGGACCTGCGGCTCAAGTACCGCTATCTGGACCTGCGCCGCCCGCGGCTCCAGAAGGCCCTGATCACGCGCCACCGGATCTGCAAGATCATGCGCGACCACTTCGACGAACTGGGCTTTCTCGAGGTCGAAACGCCGTTCCTGACCAAATCCACGCCGGAAGGGGCCCGCGACTTCCTGGTGCCAAGCCGCCTGCAGCCCGGCGCGCTCTACGCCCTGCCGCAGTCGCCCCAGTTGTTCAAGCAACTCCTGATGGTCTCCGGGTTCGAGAAGTACTTCCAGATCGTCCGATGCTTCCGCGATGAGGACTCGCGGGCCGACCGCCAGCCGGAATTCACCCAACTCGACGTCGAGATGTCGTTCGTCCAGGCCGACGACGTGATGAACGTCATCGAGGCCCTGATGGTCAAACTCATGAAGGAGATCAAGGGCGTGGATGTGGAACGCCCGTTCCCGCGCATCAGCTATCAGGAGGCGGTGGACCGCTACGGCATCGACCGGCCGGACATGCGGTTCGAGATGTTCCTGCACAACATCACCGACGTCGCCGGAAAGAGCGAGTTCAAGGTCTTTACCAACGTGGTGGCCTCACACGGCATCGTCAAGTGCCTGGCCGTTCCGAACGGCGGCGAGAAGGTCTCGCGGGCCCAGATCGACCAGCTCGACAAGTGGCTCCAGAACGATTTCGGGACCAAGGGACTGGCCTGGTGGCGGGTCGAAGCGGGCGGCAAGCTCGGCGGGACCATCGCCAAGTTCTTCAACGAAGAACAGCAGCAGGAGATCGTCCGGCGGACCGGCGCCAACGAGGGCGACCTGATCCTGGCCATCGCAGCCAAGGAATCGATCACCCACGCCGCCCTGGCCGCCCTGCGCCTGCGGCTGGGGGCGGAACTGGGCCTCATTCCCAAGGACACCTACAAGCTCTGCTGGGTTCTGGACTTCCCACTTCTGGAGTACGACGAAGAGGAAAAACGCTGGGCCGCCATGCACCACCCGTTCACCTCGCCCAAGGACGAGGACGTGGCCAAGCTCGATACCGACCCGGGCGCCGTGCAGGCCAAGGCCTACGACATTGTGCTCAACGGTATCGAGATCGGCGGAGGCAGCATCCGTATCCACCGCCAGGACGTCCAGCAGAAAATGTTCCGTCTGCTGGACATCAGCGATGACGAGGCCCGGCTGAAGTTCGGCTTCCTGCTGGACGCCCTGAAGTTCGGCGCGCCGCCGCATGGCGGCATCGCACTGGGCCTCGACCGGTTGGTGATGTTGCTGACCGGCTTCCTGAGCATTCGCGACGTGATCGCGTTCCCGAAGACCCAGCGGGCCCAGTGCCTGCTGACCGAAGCCCCGTCGCCGGTTCCGGAAAAGCAACTGACGGAGCTGTCCATCCGGCTGCTGACGCAGAACAAGTAGTATCGGGCTCTACTATAGTTAAAGGCGAACCATGGCGCGGGCCAAGGTGGACCACGAGCGGATCGAGAACGCGGTGCGGGAGATCCTCCTGGCGGTTGGCGAGGATCCCGATCGGGAAGGCCTCGCCCGCACGCCTCAGCGGGTGGCCCGGATGTACGCTGAGCTGTTCTCCGGCATCGATGAGGATCCGGGAACGCACTTGAAGACCACCTTCTCCGAGCGCTACGACGAGATGGTCGTCCTCAAGGACATTCCGTTCCACACGGTCTGCGAGCATCACCTTCTGCCGTTCATCGGCCGGGCCCACGTGGCCTACATGCCCAACGGCAAGGTGGTGGGGGTCTCCAAGCTCGCGCGGGTCATCGAGACGCTTTCGAACCGCCCGCAGGTCCAGGAACGCCTGACCACCCAGATCGCGGACCTCCTGATGGACAGGCTCAGCCCCAAGGGCGTGGCCGTCGTCCTGATCGCCGAACACACCTGCATGACCATCCGCGGTGTGCGCAAACCCGGCTCAAAGATGATCACCTCGGCCCTTCGCGGTACCTTCAAGACCAACCTGGCCACCCGAACTGAAGTCATGTCCTTCTTCCGCGAGTAGTTATCGGACCTTGCGGATCGTACTCGTGTGGTCGGCGCTGGCGGTGTGTGCCTTTCTCGGAAAAATTCTGATTTTATGTATTGACATATCGACATGTCTCGATATATGGATTTATGAGGAGATGATTATGGATCGTGAAATGACGCTGTTGCCGGAAGAAAAGCTCAGGTGTGCAGCCGAGTGCCTCAAGGTCATGGCCCACCCGGTGCGCCTGCGGATCGTGGACTTGCTGATGCAGGGCGAGTTTCCCGTCCACGAGATCGCCGAACTGTGTGGGACCAGCCCCCATCAGACCTGCGAGCACCTGCGACTGCTCCAGGGCCACGCGTTCCTGGCCAGCGAACGCCGCGGGCGGACGGTGTACTACCGGATCGCCTCGCCTCGATTGCCCAAGCTGTTGGAGTGCATCCGCAGCACCTGCGAGTCGCAAGAAGACACATAGGGAGGAATAGGAATGATCGCGAACGGTAGGGTGAAGGTGGTGGTGATTGGCGGAGTGGCCGGCGGGGCGTCAGCGGCCACGCGGGTCCGGCGGCTCTCCGAGGACGTCCAGATCGTTCTGTTCGAGCGGGGCAAATACGTCTCGTTCGCCAACTGCGGCCTGCCGTACCATATCGGCGGACAGATTGCGGACCGCCAGAAGCTGCTGGTTCAGACGCCGCAGGGTCTGCGCGACCGCTACCACATCGACGTTCGCACCGAAACCGAGGTGGTGCGGATTGACCGCGGGCACAAGCGGGTGGTTTTCCGAAACGTGGCTACCGGACATGAAGACACCGAATCCTACGATAAGCTCGTCATCAGCAGCGGGGCCGAGCCGCTGCGGCCGCCCATCCCCGGATCCGACCGGCACGGCGTCCACACCCTGCGCACGCTGGCCGACATGGACGCGATCAAAGAACGCATCGAAACGATGCCAACGGGCCGGGCGGTCGTGATCGGAGCGGGCTACATCGGCCTGGAGATGACCGAGGCCTTGCGCGAGCGCGGCTTGCAAGTTGATCTGGTCGAACTCGCGCCGCAGGTGATGAACCTGATCGACCCGGAGATGGCGATGCCCGTCCAGAAGCACCTGGAGTTGCATGAGGTTAAGCTGCACCTGAACAACTCGGTCACCGGCATCGAGGAAAACGCGGACGAACTGAAGGTGCGACTCAGCAGCGGCGAGACGATCGACTGCGGCCTGGTGATCCTGGCGGCGGGCGTCCGCCCGGAGAACCGCCTGGCCCGTGAGGCGGGCCTGAAACTGGGCCAGACCGGCGGCGTGGCCGTCAATCCGCACATGCAGACCAGCGATCCGGACATTTACGCGGTGGGCGACGTGGCCGAGGTCGAGCATCTTGTGGGCGGTTTTCCCGCCCTGGTCCCGCTGGCTGGACCAGCCAATCGCCAGGGCCGCATCGCCGCCGACCACATCTTCGGCCGCGACAGCCGATACCGCCGTACGCAGGGCACCGCCATCTGCAAGGTCTTCGACCTGGCGGTCGGCATGACCGGCCTGAGCGAAAAGGAACTCAAACGCCGCGAGGTGCCGTTCCACAAGGTCTACGTCCACCCGGCCAGCCACGCCAGCTACTATCCCGGGGCCAACCCGATCGCCCTCAAGCTGCTGTTCGACCCGAAAGGCAAGGTGCTCGGCGCCCAGGCGGTCGGAACGTCCGGAGTGGACAAGCGGATCGATGTGCTGGCGGTGGCCATCCGCGCGGGCCTGACCGTTGACGACCTCAAGGACCTGGAACTCTGCTACGCCCCGCCGTTCGGATCGGCCAAGGACCCGGTCAACTACGCTGGCTTCGTGGCCGCCAACGTGCTGGCGGGCGACGTCCAACACATCTACGCCGAGGAACTGAGCGAAGCCGACGAGGACCGCGTGCTGCTCGACGTGCGGAACCCCGAGGAAGTGGCGGCAGGGACCATTCCCGGATCAACCATCATCCCGTTGCACCAACTTCGGTCTCGTCTCGACGAACTGCCGAGGGACAAGGAGGTGGTGGCATTCTGCCAGGTCGGCCTGCGCGGCTATCTGGCCTGCCGGACGCTCATGCAGAAGGGCTTCGCCTGCCGCAACCTGACCGGCGGATACAAGACCTACCAGATGGTCACCGCGGCCATGCCGCCGGAGGATACCAAACCGGAGGAGTTGAACGACGACGCGGGCGAAAAAAGCCATCCGCATTCCGAGACCGTCTCGCCGCCGGCGCCGGCGCCGAAGACGTCGGCAATCAAGCAGATCGACGCCCGCGGCCTCCAGTGCCCGGGACCGATCATGACGCTGGCACGCGAACTGGACGGCCTGCGACCCGGCGAGGCCCTGACCATCCGGGCCACCGATCCGGGCTTCGCCGCCGACGTCGAGGCCTGGTGCCGCAGCACGGGCCATCGGCTGGTGGAGGTGGGACGCAACAACGGCCACTACCACGCCACCGTGGTCAAACAGGATGCACCGGCCGCAACGACCGACCGGCCCGCACAGACCGCCAAGGACAAGACGATGGTCGTCTTCAGCGGCGACTTCGACAAGGCGATGGCCTCGTTCATCATCGCCAACGGGGCGGCCGCGATGGGGGGTAAGGTCACCATGTTCTTTACTTTCTGGGGCCTCAATATCCTTCGCCGCAACCAGGCCGCCCCGGTCAAGAAGACGCTGATCGAGCGGATGTTCGGCTGGATGATGCCGCGCGGGGCGGATCGCCTGGCCCTCTCGAAGATGCACATGGGCGGGCTGGGCACGTGGATGATCAAGGGAATCATGCGAAGCAAACGCGTCGCGTCGCTGCCGGAGTTGATCGACAGCGCCAAACGGGCGGGCGTGCGGCTGGTCGCCTGTTCGATGTCGATGGACCTGATGGGAATCAAACGCGAGGAACTGATCGACGGCGTCGAGGAAGGGGGCGTGGCCCTCTACCTGGATCGGGCGGAGCATGCCGGAGTGAACCTCTTCATCTAACACTACGCGCA
>JAAYCJ010000044.1 GCA_012729815.1 Phycisphaerae bacterium
CGCTGATCGTCACGAGAACGTCCCGGACTCCCATACCGTTGTAGAAGCCGTCAATGCTCGAGACCGTGTGCTGGATGATCGAGGTGTGCGATCCCTCCGCCGCCGCGTCATCGACGGCCGTCACCGTTACCGTCTGCGGCGTGCTCCAATTGCCCGTGGTGAAGGTCCGGCTGACCGCCACGCCCGCGCCGCCGCCCAGGTTCACCTGCCCGTCCGGGATCACGCTGACCACCACGCTGGCCACCGGCGGAGTGGTCAGCACGATCGTATAGGTGTCCGAGGTCGGCCCGTTCTCACTGACCGCCGTCGAACCGTCGCTTTCCGCGATCGTCACGCCGGCCGTGTCGTTGTCGGCGATCGTCACCGCCACGTCGGCGATCGCCGCCCCGTGGTAGACCGGATCGACGCTGGCCGCCGAATGACGGATCGTCCCGCTGTGCTGCCCCTCCGCGACCGTATCATCCACCGCCGTTACCGTCACCGTCTGCGGCGTCGACCAGTTAACCATGGTGAAGGTCAGCGTCGTCGTCGCCCCGGTATTGACTCGGGTCTGGTCATCGGCGGTCACCGTCACCGTCACGCTGGCGATCGGCGCCGCCGTCAGCACCACTGTGTACGTATCCGAACTGGGTGCGGTCTCGCTGACCACGGTCGAACTGCCCGACTCGCTGATCTGGATCGTCCCACCGCTGTCGTTGTCCGCGATCGTCGCCACCACGCTGCGTACGCCCAAGCCGTTGTACGCCGGATCCGTGCTGGCGACGGTGTGGCCGATCAGGCCGGTGTGCGAACCTTCCACCGCGGCGTCATCGACCGCGGTCACCGTCACCTCCTGAGGCACGGACCAGTTGAGCGGCGTGAACGTCAGGATCGCCGTCGCTCCGCCGTTCACCGTCGTCTGGCCGTCCGCCGCCGTTACCGTCACCGTCACCTCAGCCACGGGCGGCGCCGTCAACACCACCTCGTAGCTGTCCGACGTCGGGCCCGCCTCGCTGACTTCCGTCGAGCCGTCGCTCTCGGTGATGGCGACGCCCGCTTCGTCATTGTCCGTCACCGTCGCGATCACGTCGCGGATGGCGATGCCGCTGTAAACCGGGTCCATGCTCGATGCCGAGTGGCGGATGGTCGAAGTATGCTCCCCTTCCACCCACGGATCGTTCACCGCGGTCACCGTCACCGTCTGAGCCGTGCCCCAGTTGGCCGTCGTGAAGGTCCGGGTCACCGCCACGCCCGCGCCGCTGCCCAGGTTGACCTCGCCGTCCGGATCGATCGTCACCGTCACGTCGGCCGTCGGTTCGGAGGTCAGCACCACCGTATACGTGTCCGAGGTCGGCCCCTGCTCGTTCACTCCCGTCGAGCCCGCGCTCTCGGTAATCGTCACGCCGGCCGTGTCGTCGTCCGTGATGTGCGCCGTCACCACGGCTGAGTAGCCGTTGTACCCGTTGTCGCCGCTGGTCGCGATCAGGTTGATCAGAACGCTGTGCTCCCCCTCCGCCACGTCGTCATCGACCGCGGTCACCGTCACCGTCTGGGCCACGTTGTAGTTGCCCGTGGTGAAGGTCAGGGTCTTCATGACGCCCGGCCCCTCGCCGATATCGATCTGATCGCTCTCGGGGTAAATCCGCACCGTCACATTCGAACTCGGACCCGTTTCAAGAACCACCTCGAATGAGTCGGATGTGGGACCGGCCTCCGAGACGCTCGTGGAACCATCGGTCTCGGTGATGATCAGCCGGTCAAGCGCCGCCGCCTGACCCGTCCAGAACAGCACCACTGCCAACACCACCGGAAAATGCGAACGCAACGCCCCCCTTCTCCAGCCACCCCAGTTCATACCAGCCATTCCGGGCATTCGCGTCTGCATTGGTCGTCAGCCTACTTTCTCGCTCAGGCTTCCTTCCGACCCTCCATCCCAGGCCACGCCACCGGTTCATGTCGGCGCAAAACGATACACCGTTGTCCTAGAATTCATCGGCCCGTTCCACCGCTCACATAAGATAGATAGATGAGTGCCCCTGCCAGCACACCCCTTGCCACCCGCACGTCCTATAATCAACTCATCTTCAGACGCTCGCACCGCCGCCGGGAATCCATCGAACGCGGCGTGTCGAACCCTTCTCACCGTCCCACGGCAGCCGCTTCTGGCTTCTCACTCTGAATTCTGACCACTGAATTCTCAATTCCTCTTCACTTCCCATGCCACCACGGCGTCTTCTTACGGAACTTCTCGTGGAACTTGTTCTCCAGCCGCCCTTTCTGCTCCAGGTGCACCATGCACGCCCGCATACACCCTCGCCCGTTGCACATCGCTGGGTAGTACGAGTTCGGCGGCACCATCGGGTAGTGCTCGCGGACCCGCTTGAGCACCTCGAACGCCTCGGCAATGGTCACTTTCTTCTCGCCCTTCATGATCTTCTCGCCGTCCGGAATATCCTTCAGGGCGTCCGGCGGCAGGAACGGATTGACCTCGCTCAACCCGCTGGCGTAGGCCATCCAGCACTGCCCCTCATCCAGACGCGACCACTCCAACTCGCGCCCAGCCACCGTCACCTTGACCGTCTCGGTCGCGCTGAGCGCGCCGGGACATTCCTTCACGCACGCCATGCAGCGGTCGCAGATCGGCGGACCGTCATAGATCGGATCGGCCACCAGCGGGGCGTCGGTCAGGCAGAACGCGAACCGCTGACGGGGCCCGAACTGCGGCGTCAGGAAGATCTTGCTGAACCCGATCTCGCCCAGCCCGCTCAGGTACGCAGCGATCCGAAAGTGGAACTGAACGTCCGGCGCGGGCAGGTCGGGCTTGACCGGCCGGGTGTGCGAGACGCGGCCAAACCAGCCGCCGTCGCCGATCTTCTTGTCGCCGGCCAGACCATCGCCCTGGAACGAAATGCACGACCACGGCCCGGTATCGCCGCAGTTGCGAATCCCCGCCGCCTCGTAACCCAAGTCCTCCAGATAGATCATCAGCCCCCGAAGCGCCATCGGGGCCGCGACCTCATTGATGTTGGCGTACCCCAGGGCTGGGTACTGCCAGAAATGGGTGCCCTCCTCCGCCCCGCGATAGACGCCCCGCGGAATCCGGAAAGCCAGTGTTATCAACGCCTTAGCGTCAGGAAAGATGTACCGCGGATCCCACTGTTTCGGAGCCCCCTCAAAGCGATCGAGGCTGGCGATCCCCACCAGATCCGCCCCCGCGCCCCGAGCGGCATCCTTGACCTTCATCGTCAGTTCAGCGTCCATTTCGGCGTCTCCAAGAGGTTTTTTGGAATTTATCTTGTCTTATGTGGCAATATATGCTACATAAGTATAGATAACGTATCAAACGCGGTTCTGGGAGTCAAGGGAAATGGCGGTGGCGGAAGGCCCAAAGCAGATTCAGTCCGTCGAGCGGGCTCTGGAAATCATGGAGCTGCTCGCCAGCTATCCCGAGGGCCTGAAACTGGGGCGGGTCTGCCAGAGCCTGGGGCTGAACCTCTCGACGGGCAGGAACCTGATGCGGACGCTCGAGGCGCGAGGCATGGTCGTCCACGCCGGCAAGGGCCGGCCGTACCTGCTGGGCCCGCGACTTCACCAGCTCTCCCGCAAGTGGATCGACTACCGCCGGCGCGGGGCCACCGCCCGCGACGCCGCCGCCAGGCTTTCCCGCGACATCGGCGAGTACGTGCTCCTGGCTGAACTACGCGGCACCTACACCGTCGCCCTGGTCGAAATCCAGTCCGATCAGCCGCTGAAGGTCGACTTCGGCGAAGGCGTCTACACCGCCCTGCACAAGATGGCCACGGGAAAGGTATTCCTGGCATTCTCACCGCCGGACGTTCGCCAGGAGCTCATCGAAGCCCTCAAACGCCTCGGCGACGCGGACCTCAGCGAGTGGGTGGATGTCGAACACCTCGAACAGGAACTGGAGCAGGTCCGAACCCAGGGCTACGCGGTCAACCTCCAGCCGCAACTGGGAATCGGCTCGATGGCTGCGCCGATACGCGACGCCCACGGCCTGGTCATCGCCGCGATGGGCCTGTCCGCCCCGCTGGTGCGGTTCGACCCGGCGCGGCGAGACGAAGTGCTGGCCAAACTCCGGCAAGCGTGTCAGGAAATCGAAGGAATCTGGAACGGCTGAGGCAGGAAGGGAACACCATGGGCGGCCAAACCGCAATCGAGGTCGGCAACCGCAAGCAGCTCTTCATCGATCGACGGTTCATCGAACGGGAGCACGGCATCACGCTCCGGGTCAATCCGCCGGTGAAGGCCGAGACCATAGCCCTTCGGCCGGAAAAACCCTGGGAGGTCATGCGGACCGGCGATTACACCACGGTGATCGAGGACGGCGGGGTCTACCGGATGTGGTACGACGCCTTCGTCGGGCTTGATCGCTATCAGGAAGTCCCGCGGGCCCTCGCCTACGCCGAGAGCACCGACGGGATCGAATGGAAACGGGTCAACGTCAACCTCTTCGACTGGAGGGGCCACAGAGAGAATAACATCGTGATGCCCGGAGGCGACGGCTGTGTCATGCGCGACCCCAACGGCAAACCGGACGAGCGCTATAAGGCGGTCGTCGCGATCTTCGCCAATTCGTTGTGGCCCGAGTCGCAGGGCGCCCACTGGGACCTCTCGGGCGGAGCCGTCTACCTATGCACCAGCCCGGATGGAATCCGCTGGAAACGAGTGGACCAGCCCGCCTCGCCCATGTTCCACGATTCCCAGAACAACCTGCTGTGGGACGACCGCATCGGACGCTATGTCGCCTACCTCCGCACGCACGAGCGGGGCCGGACGGTGGGACGCATCGAGCTCGATGATCCCACGCAAACCCCATGGCCCTTCCGCAAACCGCCGGCCGACGTCAAACCCAACGAGCATGGCCTCTACCTCTGCGCCACTCACGGCGAGTACGATATCGCCCTGGCCACCGACGAAATGGACCCGCCGGACACCGACGTCCAGACCTGCCCCATCGTCAAATACCCGTGGGCCCAGGACGTCTACCTCGGCCTCTGCGCGCTCTACCGCCACTATTCGGAGACTCAGCCGGGGGTCTTCCGCAACGACGGCCCCAACGACATTCACCTGGTCGTCAGCCGCGACGGCGCGACCTGGACCCGGCCGCAGCGAAAGGCCTACATCGGCCTGGGCCCGCTGGGCGGTTGGGACGCCGGATGCGCCTGGCCCATCCTCGGCATGATCCGCCGCGGCGACGAAATCCTGCAATACTACAGCGGCACCAGCCACACCCACGGCGACTACACCCCGGAAACGGTCGGTCAGGGCGGCGTCCGCGCGGTCAGGCAGCGCCTCGACGGCTTCGTCTCCGCCGACGCCGACTATCACGGCGGCGCGCTGGTCACGCCGCTGCTCCGCTTCGACGGCTCGAAACTGGTGCTGAACGTCGATGCCGGCGCGACCGGCTTCCTCAAGGTCGAAATCCTGGACGAAGCCGACCGGCCGATCGAAGGTTTCTCCCTCAAGGACGCCGTCGAGATCGACCGCAACCAGATCGCCGCCGAGGCGGCCTGGTCCTCCGGCAAGAACGTCGGCCAACTCGCCGGCCGACCGGTGCGGCTGCGGTTCTCCGGCCGCGGATTCCGCCTCTTCGCGTTCCAGTTCGAGCAATCCTGAGCAATTGTGCAAATCCCACGGACAACGTTTGACAACCCGACCGCCCCTCGCTAAGCTGTCATGACAGTTTGCGACGAGGCGACATTTTTGAGCAAGGAGTAAAGCATGGCGCGGTTGACAGCCAAAAAGCTGCACGGAATCTGGGCGGGCGTAACCATGTGCTGGGACGAGCAGTTCCGGTTCGACGAGGAAACCTACGCCAGGAACGTCCAGCGGTGCATCGCCGCCAAGGTCGCCGGCGTCTACACCACGGGCAGCACCGGCGAGTTCTACGCCATCCGCTTCGACGAATTCAAGCGGATGGTCGATATCGTCTCGGACCTCTGCGGCAAGGCCAGAATGCCCCTTCAGATCGGCTGCTGCGCCGATGTGACCTTCAAGACGATCGAGCTGATGGAATACGCCGCCGGCAAGAAGGCCGTCGGAGCCGCCCAGGTCAACATCCCCTACTGGATGGAGCTCGACGACCGCCAGATGCTTGGCTTCTTCAAGGATATCAACGCCGCCTGTCCGGACCTGCCCATCGTCCACTACAACATTCCGCGGGCCAAGCGATTCCTCCTCGGCGGCGACTACCGAAAAGTGATGGAGGTCTGCCCGAGCCTGATCGGCGTCAAGTTCACCTTCGCCGGAACCCACTTCGGCCAACTGCAGGACGCCATGATGGCCACGCCCGATCTCTCCTACTTCGTGGCCGAGAACCTGCTCGTTTCGGCCATGCAGCTCGGGGCCCGCGGCTCGTGCAGTTCGCTCGTGGCGACCAACCCGAAATGGACGCTCAAGATGTACGAGCTCGCCTCACAGCGCAAGTGGGATCAGGCCATCCGCATGCAGCAGCACGCCTCCAGGTTCTTCAACGAGCTCGCGGCCCTCATCGAGGAACGCGGCGAAGGCACCATCGATCCGGTCTTCGACAAGGGCCTGGCCGTGGCCTCCGGATGCCTCCTGGGCCACCAGCGATGCCGAGCGCCCTATACCGGCTGGAGCGACGAGACCGTCAAGATCGTCCGCAAGTGGCTCCAGAAAAATCACCCGGAGTTCCTCTTTCCGGGGTAAAATTGATGCAATCGGGGCTGGCGATAGGAGGGGGCTGCACCACACGGTGCAGCCCTTCTCCATTTTTCCGCAACCGCACTCATAAAAACCCGTTCGCCGTCCCGCGCCGCTACTGCGGCACATTCACCGGACGCGGCTGGACGACCATGTTCCGGTCATACTCCATGGTATAGCTGTACGTCACGACGGTAGCGTTCTCGCCCGTCGAGTTGGCCGGCAGTTCCAGGTCCCACCGCAACACGCCCTTGTCCCTGCCCGTCCGCTGATACTCCCGGTCGCCGCTGAGCTCCGGACCGGTCGAAACCAGCTCAACCTTGATCGTCGAATCCGCCTCGGTATAGGGAATTCGATCCAGCAGCCGCAGCTTGACCGGCTGACCCTTGTAGCTGGCCACCGTGATCCGGTAGTCGTACGTGTCGATCTTGTTGCCGCCCTGCACGCGGGTGGTCTTCTTGACCAACTCGCGCGACGCCTGCACCTGCGAGTCGATGCCGAACCCCGCGGTGAACCGCTCGCCCGTGGTCACCAGCGCCACCTGCCCGCGACCGGCGAACTCGCCGTTGCGGAACATCGAAGCCGGACCGGGCAGCAGCACCGTCTCGCTCTGGTTGAGCAAATCGGCCTGGAGATAGACGTAATCGGTCAGGATCGGCGTCGCCACGAGCGTGAACTCCGCCGGCGCGCTCACCGCGGCGATCGTCACAAGCTGCTGATCCGACCGGCTGGGCAGGCTCAGCCGTCCGGGCAGCCTATAGCTCACGCTCACCCCTTCGACCTGGGCCGTCTCCTCGAGCTGCTGCTGAATGCGCTTCAACTGATAGCCATCCACGTTCAACTCCAGAAGCTGATTGCCCATCGCGATGGCGTTCAGGTCGCTCTCAGCCATTTTGCCCTTGCCCGATTGGGTCTTGCGCGACATCTGAAGCTGACGCGCGTTCTCACCAACATCGCCGCCCAGCCCGGGCACGCCGGGAGCGGCCTGCTGGTTTGGCTCCGCCTGCTGCGGCATCTGGACCGAACTCAGCATCACGTGCAGCGGGTCCAGCGTCGGCGGCGAAGCCACCATGAACGGCTCAGCCGTCGAGAGGCTCAACGCCACGCCCTTCCAGTCCTCGCCGCTGGTCTGATTGACCACCGCGTTGTACTCCACCAGCACGCCGCCCGCCGCCGGATCGCCGCGAAGGTTGTACTGCGGCTGCCAGTTCGCCTCGTTGACCAGGTAGTGCAGCCGCACCTGGGCCGCCGCCTTCTCGTCGGCCGAGATGAACAGCACCGCCTGACGCTCCGTCCGGCCCTGACCGCCCGCCAGTTCCTCGCGCTTCCGCTGAAGGAACCCCAGCTCCTTCTCCAGGTCAGCCTTCGCGTCCTCCAGGCGGACGTTGTTCTGGTGCCACTGAACCGATTTGCCTTCGAGATAATCCGCGATCTTTCGCACCATATCCGCCTGAACGATCGAACGATTCAAATCCACGTTCGTGGCGTCGACCGCCCACTTGCCCAGAGCCATGTAGAAGTTGAACACGTTCTCCGAATTCTGCCGGTCACGATCCGCGTGGTAGATGTCCCGCTGCACCTTGGCGATATGCTCGTCCACCTGCCGAATCTCCTCGCGAACGTCCTGCCGCACCGCGTGCTCGCGATACCGAACCGACAGCACGGTGGCCGTCCCCGAGCCCTGGGCGAACAGGCTCTCCGGCACGATCCGCACCGGCAGACCAGTGACCACAAACTCGTTGTAGCCCGGCTGCAACTCAAGCTCGATCGTCCGCGTGACCAGCGTCTGCCCGCGATACACCGTCACCTCGGTCACCTGGCCCTGGAGACTCGGTACGTCGGCCGCGTCCTGCGCCTGCGCCATCGCGGGAATCCCCAACACCAGAAAGATCACAACCGCCTGCTGCAACACCGAACCGGTCATGGTCGACTCCTTTCCGAAGCGGATGATACTTGACGCCCTCGCCACGCCTTCCATCATGCTGCGCCGCCGCTTGCGGCCAAAGTAAAATGGGTGTAAAATCACCGCTGCGGAATTTACATAGGTTTTACGAAGCGCAGCGGTCCGCCTATCCTATAATGAACACGGTGGCGCGTATGGAGCCGAAAACGACAATCCTGGTGGTCGAGGACGAACCGAAGATCCGCATCGGGCTTCGCGACTTTCTGGAGTTCCACGGATTCGACGTGGCTGAGGCGGTCGACGGCCTTGAAGCTCGACGGGCGACCGCCGAACGCCGCTTCGACCTGATCCTGCTCGACCTGATGCTGCCCAAGGTCAGCGGCGAGGAACTTTGTGCCGCCTGGCGGCGCGAGGGCCTCGTCACGCCCATCGTCATGGTCACCGCCAAGGGCCAACCAAAAGAACGCATCGACGGCCTCGACCTCGGCGCCGACGACTACGTCACCAAGCCCTTCTCCCTCGAAGAACTCCTGGCCCGGATCCGGGCCATCCTGCGGCGGGTCGATCCGTCGCGAACCGTCGGCCGCCGATTCCAATTCGGCGACCTCGAGGTGGACGCCGCCGACCTCAAGGCCTGGCGCGACGGCCAACCGATCGAACTCAGCGCCCGCGAAACCAAAATCATCCAGTATTTCACCGCCAATCCACACCGGGTCATCAGCCGGCCCGAACTCTACGAAAAGGTCTGGGGCGAACCCTACAGCGATCTCGGCACGCGAACCACCGATATGCACATTGCCAAGCTCCGCGGCAAGATCGAACGCGACCCAGCTCACCCGGAAATCATTCAAACGGTGCGCGGCGCCGGCTATCGGTACGGAGGGTAACGGCATGTACCGGCGGTTTGCGGTCTTGGCTGCGATCATCCTCGCCGCGGTGGCGGGCCTCAGCGGCCTCGGCTACCACGCCATCGACATGCGGGCCCGCGGTCTCGAAGGCGAGCGCCTCGGCGAGTTCGCCGCCGTCGCCGAACAGATCCGCCGCGACGTCAAGCGCAAGCTCGATGAGTTCATCCGCCGCGAGCAGAAACGCCCCTACACCGACTATCGCTACTACTACGTCCCCGAAAACGTCGCCACCGTCCAGCAGGAAATGCCGCTGCTGCGTTCGCCGCTGGGCGAGCGCCTCGAACACGGCCTGGCCTACGGATTCTTCCAGATCGAGCCGAACGGCGCCGTCGCCGGCCCTTATCCGCCCGCCGACCCGCAACAGACCATCAGGGACAAACGCCGCACCGAGATTGAGGCCCTGCTTGCCAACGTCGGGGCCAACCTCCTGCCCGCCCTCGGCCCCGAATCGGGCCAAGTCCAAACGGTGGACCAGCCACCGCTTCCACAACCCCAAGCCGAACCGCCGCGGGTGAATCATGACCAGCAAGAGCAGATCCAAACCCCGCCGCCGCAACCGCAAAAGTCAGCCGCCAAGGTCAACCGCGTAAGGCAGCAAAAACTTGAGGTCGGTACCCTCAACGAACGCAAACCCGCCCAGGTCTACACCCAACAGCGGGCCATCGCCGAAAGCAACGTCGAACCGTACCAACGAACAGACGTCCCATCACAGCATCTGGCAAAGGAACTACCGCTCGCCCAGATGCGGGACTCGCTTTCACTCCACGAAAACCAAGCCGGCGGTCCGGATGTGATCCCGAACCAGCCCGCTGACGCCGCCAAGCCGACCGACGTCGTCCAGGTGCGGGTCGAACCCTTCGTCCCGATCCTCACCTCCGGCGGCCCGACCGATAGCTGGCTCGGCGGACAGGTCTTCCTCGTCCGCCACGTCCAGATCGACTCGCGACACTTCGTCCAGGGCTTCCTGCTCAACGAGGCCAAACTCATCGAGGAAGTTCGCGAATCCGCCTCGCGCTTCGTCCGCGAAGGCATGCGGATCGACCTGGCCACCGAACCGGACCCAGCCGCCGCCTACGCCGCCGTCCTCGACTTTGGCTTCGGCGAACTGGCCGTCAACCTCGCCGAAAGCGACCCGGATCGCATCGCCCGACAAATCCGCCAGCTCCGATTCTGGTACCTCGGCATCGTCGCCGTCGCCGTCGCCGCCGTCTCGCTGGGCCTGACCGGCTTCTGGGCCGGCATCCGCCGACAGATGGACCTCTCGAAGAAGAAAGACAATTTCATCTCAGCCGTCTCGCACGAACTGCGAACGCCGCTGACCTCCATCCGCATGTACACCGAAATGCTGAAAAAGAACTGGGTCCGCTCGCAGGACAAACGCGACGAATACTACCGCAGCATGCACCAGGAAACCGAACGCCTCAGCCGCCTCGTCGAAAACGTCCTCGACTTCTCCCGCATCCAGCGCGGCCGCAAACGCTACGACTTCCGCCTCGGCGACCTCAACGAGTGCGTCAGCCGCGCCCTCGAAATGATGGCCCCGCAGGTCCGACAGGCTGGCTTTGTCCTACGACCGGATCTGACGGACATGGCAACCGTGGCCTTCGACCACGACGCCGTCACGCAGGTCGTCGTCAACCTCGTCGACAACGCCCTCAAGTACGCCCGCGACGCCCATGACAAAACCATCACCGTCCGAACGCGGCGAACAGACGGCTACGTCCTGATCGAAGTCGAGGACCGCGGACCCGGCGTCCCGCATCACCAGCGAAAGAAGGTCTTCGACGAGTTCTACCGCTGCGAAGACGAATCCCGCCGCGAAACCACCGGCGTCGGCCTGGGCCTCGCCCTCGTCAAACGACTCGCCGAAGCCCACCGCGGCTCCGTCGAAATCCTCCCCGCAAAACCCACCGGCGCCCTCATCCGAGTCGCCCTCGCCGCCGGGTAGTTCAAGACGCCACAGCGCACCCGCACGGCCTCCGGGTTTTACACGCAATTTACACATCAGAGCAACCGCTATCGCGTATATTGAGTGTGGAGACACGCGGGATACCGAAAGGAGACGCCACATGTCACGCCGAACGATCGCATGGGCTTGCATGGTTGCTGGAATGGTGCTTTCGGGTTTTGCGGGGCAAACGCAGGCACAGACGGCCAGGCCGCCGGTGTGGCGAGCCGACAACATCCTCGTGCCGCAGACCCGCCACGCTGTGGTCTCAGCCACCCAGCCGACACCATCCATCCGCGTCACCACCGTCGACGCCCGGATCGAAATCATCGACCAGGTCGCCGCGACCACGCTGACCTTGTCCCTCAAGAACGACAGCCCGCGACGCGAGGAGGCTGAACTGCTCGTCCCGATCCCCGCCGACGCCACCGTCCGCGGACTCGCCTTCCAGGGCCCAGCCCCCGAAGCCACCGTCGAAATCCTGCCCAGGGATGAAGCCCGGCGAATCTACGAAAGCCTCGTCGCCCAGATCCGCGATCCCGCCCTCCTCGAACTCGCCGGCCACAACCTGATCCGCTCCAGCGTCTTTCCCGTCGAACCGCACGGCGACCAGAAAATCCGACTGACCTACGAGCAGGTTCTCCAAGCCGAAGACAACCGCGTCGATTACCTCCTGCCGCGAAGCGAAGCCCTCGACTACCAGGTCCCTTGGACCATCGCCCTCACCATACGCTCCAAACGCCCCCTCTCGACCGCCTATTCGCCAAGCCACGACATCGAAATCAAATCGCAGAGCACCAACCACATCGAAGCCAAGCTCAGCGCCGAACGCCTTCAGCCCGGGCCGTTCCGCCTCTCATACCTGCTCGCCGACGGCGAAATCTCCGCCTCCATGCTCTGCTATCCGGACCCCAAAATCGGCGGCGGATACTTCCTCCTGCTCGCCGGCCTGCCCGCCTCCGTCCAACACCAAGCCGACAACCACGCCATCAAACGCGAAATCACCCTCGTCATCGACCGCTCCGGCAGCATGAACGGCTGCAAGATCGAACAGGTCAAAGAGGCGGCCCTCCAGATCATCAGCGGCCTGGCCGAAGGCGAACGCTTCAACCTTCTGACCTATCAGAACACCGTCGACGCCTTCGCCAAACAGGCGATCCCCAAAACCAGCGAGAACGAAGCCGCCGCACGCCGCTACATCGACGGCATCACCGCCATCGGCGGCACCAACATCCACGACGCCCTCATCGAGGCCCTTCGACCCGAACCCGCCGAGGGCATGCTGCCGATCGTCCTGTTCCTGACCGACGGTCTGCCCACCGTCGGAACCACCTCGGAACGCGCCATCCGCGAACTCGCCACCGCGGGCAATTCGCACCGCCGCCGCGTGTTCACCTTCGGCGTCGGAGTCGACGTCAACGCCCCGCTCCTCGAGGCCATCGCCGACCGCACCAGGGCCAGGTCCAGCTTCGTGTTGCCCAACCAAGACGTCGAAGTCCAGGTCGGCCGCGTCTTCCGCCAGCTCTGGGGACCGCTGCTCGCCGATACCACGCTCGACATCGTCAAACCCGACGGCGGCGAAGCCCTCGGCCGCACTCGCGACCTGCTGCCCGCCCAACCGCCGGACCTCTTCGCCGGCGATCAGCTCATTCTGCTCGGCAAATACATCGGCGATGAACCGGTCACCTTCCTGCTCGGCGGCAATGTGGCCGGCGAGTCCAAATCGTTCAAGTTCACCTTCGACTTCGACCACGCCACCACCCGCAACGGCTTCGTCCCGCGTCTCTGGGCCAGCCGAAAGATCGCCGAACTCATCGACGCCGTCCGCCAACTCGGAGCCGACAACCCGACCGCCTCCGATGACCCGAAGGTCAAGGAACTCGTCGACCAGATCGTCGCCCTCTCCACCGAGTTCGGCATCCTCACCGAGTACACCGCCTTCCTCGCCCGCGAAGGAACCGACCTGTACAGCGCGCCCGCCGTGACCGCCGAAGCGTTGGACAACCTCCAGCTCCGCGCGGTCCGCCAGCGGTCCGGGATGGGCGCGGTCAACCAGGAACTCAACCTCGCCCGCCAGAAGTCTCAGAAGACCCTCCGCTACGACAACGCCTTCATCGACCGGCAGCTCAACCGCGTCGCCGTCGCCGACGTCCAGCAGGTCAACGACGTCGCCCTCTACCGACGCGGCAAAAACTGGGTCGACAGCCGCGTCGCCGCCAAGGCCCAACAACCCCAACCGCAGCGGACCATCCGCTTTGCCTCAGACGAATTCTTCGACCTGGCCCAGCAACTCGCCGACGAGAACCGCCAGGGCGCCATCGCACTGCACGGCGATATCCTCCTCGAAATCGACGGCCAGACCGTCCTCGTCCAAGGCCCATAACACGATTCCACATACCAAATGATCACAGACAACCAAACACGAAATGGAGGCTCAACCATGCGTAAAACAATGACAACGACATGCATGCTGGCAATCGTCGCCGCGACAACACTGGTGCGCGGAGCCGAACCAACCACCCAAACCGAAACCAAACCGCCGCTGATCCAAATGGCCATCCTCCTCGACACCAGCGGCAGCATGAGCGGCCTCATCGAACAGGCCAAGTCACAGCTCTGGAGCATCGTCAACGAATTCGCCCTCGCCACACGCGACGGCAAAACCCCGCGGATCGAGGTCGCCCTCTACGAGTACGGCAAGAGCACCATCCCAGCCGCTGAAGGCCACATCCGCATGATCCTCCCCCTCACCACCGACCTCGACAAGGTCTCGGAAGAGCTCTTCGCCCTCACCACCAACGGCGGCGACGAATACTGCGGCCAGGTCATCCAGTCAGCCGTCCGCAGCCTTGCCTGGAGCAAAGCAACCAACGACCTGAAGGTCATCTTCATCGCCGGAAACGAACCCTTCACCCAGGGCCAGGTCGATTACCGCAAAGCCTGCCGCCAAGCCATCGCCAGAGGCATCGTGGTCAACACCATTCACTGCGGCACCGAGACCGAAGGCGAACACGGCAAGTGGAAGGACGGAGCCGCCCTCGCCGACGGCCGATTCATCAACATCGACCACAACCAAGCCGTGGTCCAGATCGACGCCCCACAGGACGTCGAAATCGCCCGACTCAACGAACAGCTCAACGACACCTACATCCCCTACGGCCCCGCCGGCGAACAAGGCAAAGGCCGCCAGATCACGCAGGACCGCAACGCCGCCGCCTACGGCCAAGCCAACGTCGCCCAACGCGTGGCCGCCAAAGCCTCAAAACAGTACGACAACGCCGCCTGGGACCTCGTCGACGCCGTCCGCGAAAGCGCGGTCGACCTCGAAAAGATCGTAACAACCGACCTGCCCGAAGCCATGCAAAACATGACCGCCGAACAGCGTCAGCAGTACGTCCGCGAAAAAACCGAACA
>JAAYCJ010000045.1 GCA_012729815.1 Phycisphaerae bacterium
GAGCCGGGCGTCATGCAACCTCGTGCCGCCCAAGTTGAACCGCGCGAGGCCATGGCCGGACAGCGGGTTGTGCTTTTTCAGGCCCCGACCACCCGCCGGGCAACCCGCGTGTAGTACCGGACCACCGGCCAGAGCCCGTCGATCTCGCCCGGCCGGTAGGTCTGCTCCGGGTACTTGCGGTTGATCGGGACGAGCCGCACTCGTCCGTCACTCTCAAAGTACACCCGCTTGAAGGTGCAGCCGCTGACCCGGCTTAGGGGCGAAAACCGGACAAAGCACGGATCCCCGTCGCCCGCATGGCTGTTGGGCGAGGCGATGACCAGGCTGCCGGCGGCGAAGTCCGGCTCCATCGAGTCACCGTAGACGTAGAAGGCAAACGCGTTGGCGTCGGAGACGTCCGGCACCGTGATGTACTGGTCGGCCACGCCGATCGGGTAATCCAGGTCGGTGAACTCCTGCGGGTAGCCGGCGGCGACCTTGTTGATGATCGGGATCAGGTGCGAGGCCTGCTTACGCCGCGGCCGTTGGCCGCCGTCCCGCAGAAACTCCCTTTCCCCCTCCGAGGTCTCGGCGTCCAGCAGCCGCTTGAGATACCGCACCGCCACCGGGTCTGTCCGCTCCAATTCGGCTTGGACGTGAAAGCCCAGCGCCTCCTCGTCGGTCAGTTCGAGCACCTCAGCGATATTCCGCCGCTGAGGTTCCGGCGGCGGTTTCTGGCCCGCTTCGAGCTTGCTGATGTAGCTGATGGTCACCGACAGGCTCCGGGCCAACTCGGTCCGCGTCAGGCCCGCCCGCTGGCGAAACCGCTGAAGCAACGTGGCCCATCTTGTACCATTCCAACGGTCCATCGCCAGTTCCTCAAATGGATGTCGATCCGCTACTCTAGTTTGTACCGGATTTGACTTGACTAGTCAAGTCAAATCCGGTAGATTACTGTCAACCGGACGGGCCGGCCTCGGCCCCGAGCTCCGCCAGACGCGCGTGAGCCTCCCCGGCAACATGTAAATCCAACAAGACAAATCACTTATGGGAGCGCGAGGCATGGTGAACTCTCAGGACAAACCGATCTGCCCCAAGTGCGGGGCCAGGAGCTTGTCGGTGGAACCGGCACGGGACAACACGATGGATCTGGTCTGTTTGAATCTGGACTGCGACTACGCGGAGAACGTCGTCCGCTACGCCGCCCCGGATGCCGGACCGCCTTTCGAGCACCGGCTTAAGTGCCTCGACGAGAAGCAGTTGGCGCAGATGGCCCGGAATCTGCGGCGGTCCGTCTCGACGCTGTCCGATCAGGCCCGGCGCACGGCGCAGCGGCAACTCGCCCTCGTCCAGACCGAACTCGAGAATCGCCGCCCCAGACCGGCCAAATCGCTCGGCGCCGTTCCGCCGCAGTTCGCCACGCCCGAGGCCAAGGCCCGGCGGATCGCGCGTATTCGCGATTACCATCGTCAGCGGCGATCCGAGGGCAGCCGAGGGCCGGACGAGGCGGTGGCCGACCGCCTGACCGACCTGGCCCGGAATCTCCGGCAGGACGCAGCGAGGCACGAACAGGCGGCCAGGGACTACGCCCAGATGCCCGAGATGGTCACGCTGCACGTGGACCACATGGCCCGGGCATTCGAGCTCAAACGCGTGCTGGACCTGCTTGGCCCGTGCCTTCACTCCGCCGAAAAAGAACCGTGAGCAAGGTCCGTCGGACCTTGCACCATCCGATGCGGTCCTTTCGTCAACAGCGGGCGGCGCGGCCGTTTACATCCGTCGCCGCATCTGAATTTGCTTGAAATCGTTTGATCGTTAAGCTAAAAGGTTGTGTCTTTTGCCATCGGTAGAAACGGAAACACTGGAATCGCCGTGAAATTCGTTCTGATCGACAAGTTGGTGCGCATCGAACCGGGGCGTTCGGCCCGTGCGGTGAAGAACCTGAGCCTGGCTGAGGAGTATCTGGCCGACCACTTTCCGAGTTTCCCGGTTCTGCCCGGGGTCTTGATGCTCGAAGCGATGGTTCAGACCGCAGCCTGGGTGATCCGCACGGCTGAGGATTTCGCCCACAGCGTGATCGTCCTGCGCGAGGCCAGGAACGTGACCTACGGCAATTTCGTCGCTCCGGGAAACCGCATGGAGGTGGAGGTCGAAACGGTCAAGCTTGCGCCCGAGACCGCCGCCTTCAAAGCCCAGTGCACGATGGACGGGGGCAATGTGGCGCGGGCCCGGCTGGAGTTGGCCCGGTACAACCTGGCCGACCGCAACGCCGCCTGGGCGGATCAGGACCGGATCCTGGTCGAGCATTGGCGGGCCCAGTTGCGCCTTCTGGGGGGTCTCGAGGCCCTGACCGCCGAGAATCCCGCGAACTGAATCTGCCGGGATAAATGGTTGAACTATTCCATACGATCTGGATAATAGGCGTGAATACATTCAGTGGAGGTTTGTAATATGGCCCTTGATCGCGACGAGATTTTTACGAAGGTCCAGGAGACTCTGGTGGACGCGCTGGGCGTCGACGAGGATGAAGTCTCACAGGACTCCACCCTTACCGGAGACCTCGGGGCCGAGAGCATAGATTTCCTTGATATCGTCTTCCGTCTGGAAAAGGCCTTCGGCATCCAGATTCCCCGGGGCGAGTTGTTCCCGGATAACATCCTGAACAACCCCGAGTTCGTGGCCGACGGCAAGGTGACCGACAAGGGTCTGGCCGAACTGAAGGCTCGGATGCCCCATGCGGACTTTGCCGACTTCGAGCAGGACCCGGACGTCAACCGCATGCCCGACCTGTTCACGGTCAAGACCATCGTCAACTACGTCGAGAGCAAGGTCAAATAGCACAGACATTACCTTTTGTCACAATAAATAAAAAATACTGCTGACAGTTGATGCTATTCGAGAACGAGTCGGTCGCGCCGTTGCGGCGGGCCGACTCGGCTTGTTTTGGGCCTGCCGAACCGCCGGATCCCTCCCGGGATGACCGGATGGTATTTTGGGAAGATTTGCACCATCGGCTGGAAGTCCGCGGGGGGCCTTGTTAGAATACCAAGTCTTGGCTTGTCCGGCCGCGGCCGGATGCGGCGTAACCTTCTTGCGTTTTTGGGATTGGCGAGCGAATGCGTTGGCTGTGGATCGATCGTTTTGAGAAGCTGGTCAGCGGCGTGGAGGCCTGCGCGATCAAGAACGTCAGCCTGGCCGAAGAGCACCTGCACGACCACTTTCCCGGCTATCCGGTGATGCCGACGAGCCTCATCATCGAGGGCATGGCCCAGACCGCGGGCATTCTGGTCGGCGAGGCCCGAGGTTTTCGCGAGAAGGTGATCCTGGCCAAGATTTCGCGGGCGACGTTTCACGCGGACGTCCTGCCGGGCGATCAGCTTCGCCACGTGGCCAAGGTGGTCTCGCTGGATGATGCGTTCGGCCGCACCGAGGGCAAGGTGTACCGGCTGACCGGCACGGACCCGTTCGGGCAGGTCGTCGCGGAAATCGACATCATCTTCAGCCACATTGACCAAAATCTCTCGGGACGGAAATTTCCCGAGGAGAATTTCGTATTCACCGACCAGTTTCGACAACTGATCCGGTCACTGGACGGCGGCGCGCCCGCCGCCCCATCGGCCGGAGACTCTCAAGCGGCACAATGAGGATATAGGATGGCTGAACGACGGGTTGTGATCACCGGACTCGGTCCTGTCAGCCCCATCGGGGTGGGCAAGGACCAGTTTCTCGCCTCGCTGCGGTCCGGCCGGGTCGCGGTGGACGGGATTCGGGCCTTTGACGCAGCCGAGTTTCCCTGCCGGATCGCCGGCGAAATCGCGGAGTTCAGTTGCAAGGACTACGTTCCCAAATCCTATCGCAAGAGCATCAAGGTCATGGCCCGCGACATCGAGCTGGCGGTGGTGGCCGCCGACTGCGCGGTCCGCGACAGCGGCTTGAAGACCAAGGGCGTCAGCGACGGCGAGATCACCGTCGACTCCACGCGGCTTGGGGTCAACATCGGGGCGGGTCTGATCTGCCCGGACCTCAACGAGCTGACCTTCGCCCTGGCCTCGGCCTCCAACGACGGGCAGTTCTCGCTGGAGGCGTGGGGACGCGAAGGCATGAACAACCTGACGCCGCTGTGGCTTCTGAAGTATCTGCCCAACATGCTGGCCTGTCACGTCTCGATCATCCACGACGCGCAGGCGCCCAGCAATACGATCACCTGCGCCGAGGCGTCCAGCCAACTCGCCATCGGCGAGGCCTGGCGGACCATCAAGCGCGACTGCGCCGACGTGTGCCTCTGCGGCGGAGCCGAATCGAAGGTCAACCCGATGGGCCTGCTCCGCCAGGACCTGATCGGCCGGCTCACCCGCTCGCACAACGATTCGCCAGCTTCGGCCGTCCGGCCGTTCGACGCCAAGCGCGACGGCACGGTCATCGCCGAGGGCGGCGCCGTCGTCGTCCTGGAAGACCTCGAACACGCCAAGCGGCGAGAAGGGCGTATCTACGGCGAGATGATCGGTTTGGGCGCCGGGTTCGGCACGCATGACTTCCTGAATCCGGACCGCAACGGCGACGCCCTGGCGGTGGTCCTGGAAAAGGCCCTGGCCGACGCCCAGGTCGAGGCGTGCGACGTCGATCTGGTCGTCGCGTTCGCCTGCGGGCTGCCGGAGCACGACCGGGTCGAGGCCCAGGCCATCGCCCGCGTCCTCGGCGACGTGCCGGTCACCTCGATCAAGAGCCAGTACGGCAACAACGGGGCCGGTTCGGGCGCGTTGGACGTCGCCGCCGCGGCGCTCTGCCTGTCCGAGGGTCTCGTGCCCGGTACGGTCAACTGCGAGCAGGTGGATCCGGCGTGTCCGGTCAATGTGGTTCGCCGGACCGAGGACCGGCGGGTCAATACGTTACTGACCGTCAACTACAGTCTCAGCGGCGGGCAGTGCACCGCCCTGGTGTTCCGCCGTTGGGCCGGTTAATCCGGAATACGAGGGTTCGATTGTGAAGCGACGCGTGGTCATTACCGGAATGGGCTGCATCACTCCGTTGGGGCAGAGCATCGAGCAGGCCTGGAGCCGGCTGCTCGCCGGCGAAAGCGCCATCGATACGACGGAGCTGTTCGACGCCCGGACGTTCCCCACCACCTTCTCAGCCCAGGTCCGAGGATACGATCTTCGCGAACGACTCGGCGAGCACTATCCGCTGCACCGGCACGCGGCCCGCAACTCCGGTTTCGCCCTTGGAGCGGCGCTGCAGGCGTGGCAGTCGTCGGGGCTGGGTCGCGCCGCTGATCTGGACCGCTCCGCGGCGGGCGTCTACCTCGGTTCCGGCGAAGGCCCGGTCGACTTCGACCCCTTTATCGCCACCGCGATCGGTTCGTGGGACGCCGCTTCGGGCAAGCTCGATACCCGCAAGTGGGCCCGGATCGCCTATCGGTGCATGGACCGCCTTCGGGAACTCGAGCAGGATCCCAACATGCCGGCGGCCCACGTGGCCAAACTTCTGGACCTGCGCGGGCCGAACCTCAACTGCCTGACCGCCTGCGCGGCCAGCACCCAGGCCATCGGCGAAGCGGTCGAGCAGATCCGCTACGGCGACGCGGAGGTCATGCTCTCGGGCGGCACCCACTCAATGATCCACCCGCTCGGCGTGACCGGCTTTAACCGCCTGACCGCCCTGAGCACCCGCAACGACCAGATCAAGTCGTCCTCGCGGCCGTTCGACCGCACCCGCGACGGGTTCGTCCTGGGCGAAGGGGCGGGCATCGTGGTCCTCGAGTCGGAGGAGTTCGCCCGGAAGCGCGGGGCGACCATCCTGGCTGAGATCGCCGGCTACGGCAGCAGCGCGGATGCCTACCGGATCACCGACATCCACGAGACCGGACGCGGCGGGATCGCGGCGATGCGGGCGGCCATGGCCGACGCCGGCGTCGAGCCGGACAGCATCGACTACATCTCAGCCCACGGCACCGGCACCGTCGATAACGACAAGATCGAGACGCTGGCGGTCAAGTCCGTCTTCGGCGAGCGGGCTTACAGGGTTCCGATCAGCAGCATCAAGTCGATGATGGGCCACCTGATCGCGGCGGCTGGGGCAATCGAGGTGATCGCCTGCGTCCTGGCCCTGCGGGACCAGGTGCTGCCGCCGACAACCAACTACTGCGAGGCGGATCCGGAGTGCGACCTCGATTACGTGCCGAACCAGCCGCGAAAGGCCACGGTCAGGACGTGCCTGAGCAATTCGTTCGGTTTCGGGGGCCAGAACGATACATTGATTATCACGAATTATACTCCTTAAGTTCAGGCGAATAAGCCACGGGGACCGATAACGACGTTGATGGGTTGGACTGCGATCATGGTGTTGGGCGCCTGGATAGGCTGGGAATTCATCGTTCGCAACTGGGCGATGATGAGCATCATCGCCACGGTGGTGGCGATGGTCGCGATTCCCGCCCTCGTCCTGAGCCGCTACATCCGGATCATGCTCAACATCCTCAAGGACACGCCGCCGCCGCTGTCGATGGGACCGCTGGACTTCGACCGGATGGAGGGCCAGATCGTGCGGTTCCGGTCGTTCGACGGGACCAGCCTGCGGGGCATGTTCCTGTTCGGCGACCCGTCGCAGGGCTACAAGGGCACCATCCTCTTCTGTCACGAGTTCGCCTCGGACATGTACAGCTGCGTCCGGTACACGCGGTCGCTTCTGGAGGCCGGGTTCGACGTGTTCAGCTTCGACTTCCGCGGCCACGGCGACTCGTCCCACCAGGAAGACTATCAGCCTCGGCAGTGGGTCTCCGACCGCGAGGTGGACGACGTGCACGGGGCCATCGCCTTTCTTGAGGACTATCTGGAGTCGCAGGGCCGGCCGGCCGATCTGGGCATCTTCGGGATCTCGCGCGGGGCCGCAGCCGCCATCATCGCGTCGATGCGCAATCCGGCGGTCAAAGCCATCGTCACCGACGGGCTTTTCAGCACCGACGCCACCCTCGAAATGCTCATGAAGCGGTGGGCATGCATCTTCGCCAAGGTCCGCTTCGTCTATGAGAACCATCCCGATGCATTCTGGAAATTCCTGCGGTGGGTGCTGTTCATCTGCGCCCACTGGAAGTTCCGCTGCCGGTATCCGTCGGTCCGGCGAGCCCTCAAGAAAATGACCCCGCGGCCGATCCTGATGATCCACGGCGACCGGGACAGCTACATTCCGACCGACCTGGCCCGGGTGCTCTACCGGATCGCTCCGGACCCCAAATCGCTGTGGGTCGTTCCTCTGGCCAAGCACAACCAGGCGGTCGTCGTCGACCCGGCGGAGTACAGGGCGCGGACCGTTGAATTCTTCGAACACCGGCTGTATGGTCAGCCCACGGGCGAGGCGTCCCAGCGCCCGATCGCCCAGGGCGCCTGACCCGACGCCGACGAGCCGGGCCTTTACCGATGCACAGGAAAATTGCCGCAAAAGTCGCCGGATGGGGGGCTTCGCGCCAGCTTCGCTCGTTCCTGGCCGCGACCGGGAGTCCCCAGCGCGTTCAACAGCAGATGCTCGAACGGCAGCTTCGGCTGCTGGCCGGCAGCGCGTTCGCCCGCGATCACGGCCTCAGCGGGTCGATTTCCTATCACGATTTCGCCCGGCAGGTGCCGATTCGGCGCTACGAGCAGTTCGCCCCGTACATCGAGCCGCTCAAGGAAGGCCGGTTCGACTCGCTGTTCGCTCCGAGCGAAGAGCTTCTGATGTTCGCCCTGACCAGCGGGACCACCGGCCGGGCCAAGTTCATTCCCGTCACCGCGCGGTTCGTCGACGATTACCGCCGCGGCTGGAACATCTTCGGGGTCAAGGCCCTGCTCGACCATCCGCGGGCGTTCTTTCGCAAGATCGTCCAGATGACCAGCTCGGCGCGGGAGGAATCGACGCCGTGCGGGTTGTGGGCCGGAGCGATCACCGGCCTGCAGGCCCAGACGCAGAAGTGGATCGTCCGCAAGCACTACGTGACGCCGCTGGCGGTGGCCGAGGTCAAGGATCCGGTGGCCAAATGCTACACGGTCGCCCGGCTGGCCGTCACGGAGGACGTCTCGTTCACCAGCACAGCCAACCCGTCGACGATTTTGCGGCTGGCCCAGACGATGGCGGAGCATTCGGAGCAGCTCATCCGCGACGTCCACGACGGGACGCTGCGTCCGCCCGGACGGTTGCCGGAGGGGCTGGTGGCCGACCTTGGCCGACGGCTGCGGCCCAGGCCGCGCTGCGCCCGGCGGCTCGAGGCGCTGGCCAGGCGAGCCGGACGACTCCTGCCCAAGGACGTCTGGCGGCTGGAATACCTGATGAACTGGACCGGCGGGACGCTCAAGCTCTACCTCTCGCGTTTCGGCGAGTACTTCGGCGAGACGCCGGTGCGCGACATCGGTCTGCTGGCCAGCGAAGGGCGGTTCAGCATTCCCGTCGAGGACCACACGCCGGCTGGGATTCTGGAAATCACCAGCAACTTCTTCGAGTTCATTCCCGAAGCCGAGTACGGCGGCGAGAACCCGACCGTGCTGACGCTCGAAGAACTTGAAGTCGGGCAGCGGTACTTTGTCGTCTTCAGCAACGCCAGCGGGCTGACCCGGTACGACCTGGGCGACTGCGTCGAGGTCGTCGGGCTCTATCAGCGGACGCCGATGATCGCGTTCCTGAACAAGGGCTCGCACATCAGTTCGCTGACCGGCGAGAAGGTCAGCGAGCACCAAGCCGTCGAGGCGATGGCGCGGCTGTCGGCGAAGCTCGGCCGACGGATCGAGAACTTCCTTCTGGGCCCTCAATGGTCCGACCCGCCCTACTACGCGCTCACCGTCGAGCAATCCGACGCCAATCCGCAACTGGCACATAGTTACGATCGGATACTAGCCGAGCTCAACATCGAGTACGCCGCCAAGCGCGAGAGCCTGCGCCTGGGTCCTGTCGAACTGCGCACTGTCCCGGACGGGCACTTCGCCAACGAGGACCTCGCCCGCCAGGCGCAGCTTGGCCGCACCGAGCAGTACAAGCGGAAGTTCCTGCTGACCATCACCGAACCCGACCAGCGCAGCACATCCGTCTGATCCGTGCTGATCAGGCCCTTTACTTGGGTGTTGTCTGGGCCAATTCCATCTGCTCGACCTTGAGCTGACCGAGGTAGCGGAGCACCGAGGCCTGCTGCTGCATCGAGGTGTCGCTGAGGTCCGAGACGGTCAGGGCGATGTGGCCCTGGTCCGGTTCGAGCTGGCCGAGGGCCGGGTCCAGGTCCACCCACTGGCCGTCGATGAAGAACTGGGTCCACATGTGGCCGATGAACGCGCCGGTCGTGCCCTCGTGGGCCACGTAGGCCAGGCCGTTGACGCCGCGGGTCGGAATGCCCACGATCCGCCCGAGGGCGGCCAGCAGCAGCGAATGCTCGGTGCAGTCGCCCTGCCGTGTCTTGGCGACCTGAGCGGCGGGGGCGTAACCGGTCGAAAGGTCCTTGGTCGTGATATAGCCGGAGACGAATTGGCAGAGCTTTCTCGCCTTCTCCAGGTCGCTGCCGTCCTGATCGATGTTCTCGCTGGCCAGGCGAACCAACAGCGGGTCCTCCAGGTTCAGGTCCAGCGAATCCCGGGTGTACCGCGGTTCGGGCGAAGCCGGCTGCGTGGTGGTCGCCGATTTCTTCGGCGTCCCGCCCGGCGAGACCTCCAGGATGATCTGGTCCTTCTCGCGTTTGACCACCCGCTGCATCGCCGTTTCGATCAGATCGAACGGCTCGGTGTTGTCGCCCTCGTAGGTGATCCGGTAACGCACCGGTCCCTGCTCCGGCAGCGCGATCGGCCGCTCCGGCCGGATCAGGAATTCTAGAAACAGCTCGCTGGCGCCGATGCCGGCCAGGGCCTTTTCACGCGGCTCGCCCACCAACGTCAGCTTCATCGGGCCAATCGGCACCTCCGTGATCACCTCATAGCCGTCGGCGTCAAGGATCGAAGCGGCTTGGATCGGCAACGGCTTGTCGAACGAGGTGAGCACTCTGGTCCCCTCGACTTCCCGACCGAACACCTCGCTCTTGACCGGACCGACCACGTCGATTCTGGCTGTGATGAACTGACTGGGTCCAAGCTCCGGGTCGAATATCGTCATGGAGAAGCTGACCCCGGGCTTAAGTCCCATCCGCTCGCCCAGCAGGTGCTGGCCCCACCACATCAGCGCGTCGTCCGGCAGAGCGAACTTGTGCTCAGCCGACTGGCCCGCCTGGCTGATCGTCATCGCGACCTGGCCGTCGGCCACGGTTCCGCGATGCACGGTTTCGATGCCGCCGAGGTCCGCCTTGGAGTAGAACCGCAGCGGTTTGCCGTCGAGGGTCTCCTGAGTCTCGGCCCGATGGGTGAGCGTGAACGTCGTGTCCGCCCGGGCGATCTTCAGCAGCAGATCGTTCCGCGTGACGATCGTATCGCCCTGCCGCACGAACTCATACCGCGCCCAACCGCACTTGGTCGGCCCGAGGTATACGGAGAAATACCGCTCGTGAAACGATCCCTGCGGCGGATCGACCGCGCCCGCCCGAACCGTTGATCCGCCCACGACCAAAAAAGCGAACAACGAGGCTGCGATGATCTTGCGCACGTGACCTCCCTCTGAAGCTCTGAAGGTTATAAGGCTCTATCAGCCGTTTCGCCCGCAGCACTTCTTGTATTTTTTGCCCGACCCGCACGGGCACGGTTCGTTCGGCTTGACCTTCGGCGTCGCCCGTTTGATCGGCTTGACGACCTGGGCTTCACCCTGGTTCTGCATGGCCGCCTCGCGGTCGGCGTCGGTGAAGGCCGAGCCGCTGGCATCGTGCTGGGCCCGCTGCTCGCCCCAGACCGACCGCGCCTGCATCTGGCCGGAGACCTGGACCTTGAGGATCACGTCGCTGACCTGCTGGCGCGTCGCGTCGAGCATGCGGTGGAACATCTGCGTGCCTTCCCGCTTGTACTCGATCTTCGGATCCTTCTCGGCGTAGCCGCGCAGGCCGATCGTGCTCTTGAGGTGGTCCATCGCCAGCAGGTGCTCTTTCCACGCGCTGTCGTAGATGCTCAGCAGCACCATCTGCTCGAGGTTCGTCAGCTCGCGGCGGAGGAACTCCCGGCCGGCTTTGAGCAGCGACTCGCGGGCGGCGGCGCCCTCCAGCGCCTGGCCGTCGAGCTCCGCGCCGAACCGCTCCCGCGCCCACGCCGCCAGTTCCTCGCCGCGCCGCATCCGCACGGCCTCGTCCACCTCGTTCGAGAGGCGCCCGTCGCCCAGGTAGCTCTCGGAAAGCCGTATCAGGTCCGAGCGGATTTCGCGGACCTCGCGGTTCTGCAGCTTCTCCAGCGTCCAGCCGGCGCGGTACTTCCAGTTCGCCCAATCCACCAGCCGCGCCACGCCATAGGCCTGGTCGGTCTGCTCCTTCTGGCCCAGGCTCACCGTCAACGCGATGTCCACCGGGCACTCGATCTCGCGGCGCAGGTACCGCTCGTGCACCTTTTCCAGGATCATCTCGCGGGTCTGGTCGGGATTCAGGTCGCGAAGCTGCTGGAGCCGCACGTCCAGGTCGAACTTGGCCCGCACCCACTCGGCCAGCATCGAGCGGCCGAAGGTCGGCTCCATGTAGCGTTTCAGCGGCGTGCAGTCCTGGCGGTCGATGCTCGTCATGGCCGCCTCGACCAGCATCGCCTGGATCTCTTCCGGCTCCATCCGGTTCATCTGCGAGATCCCGAGGTTCACGTTGAACCGCCGCATCGCCCAGCTCGCCAGGCCGCGATAGTCCCAGTCCTTGCGCTCGACGTCCGGATCGAAGTACTCGCCGATCGACATCTCGATCGTGTTCCTCGCCTCGTCCTTGGCTTTGTCCTTCAGGTCGCTTTCCAGCCGGTCGAAATCGTCCAGGTCGATTCGCGACGGGTCCATCGTCACGTCCAGTTCCGACTTGGCCCACTCGGCGGCGCACCGCGCCGGGTATGTCGGGTCCAGAAAGTTGTCCACCGCGTCGGCGATCGAGTCGGTCAGGGAATCCTGCACCATCTCGGCCAGGTCGCGGCCCTCCAGGATCCGCTGGCGAAGGCGGTAGAACACCTGCCGCTGATAGTCCATCACCTCGTCGTACTCGAGGAGATTCTTGCGGATGGCGAAGTTGCGCTCCTCGACCTTCTTCTGGGCCCGCTCGATGCCCTTGGAGATCCGCTTGTTCTCGATGGCCATCCCCTCTTCCATGCCCAGCCAATCGAGCATCTTGATGACCCAGTCGCCGGCGAAGAACCGCAGCAGGTCGTCCTGCATCGACAGGAAAAAGCGGCTCGATCCGGGATCGCCCTGGCGGCCGGACCGTCCGCGAAGCTGGTTGTCGATCCGACGGGCCTCGTGGCGCTCGGTGCCCACCACGTGCAGGCCGCACGGCGGCTCGACGGCGCAGAACTTCTTGCCCAGTTCCGGGAACCGCGGGTCGAGCTTCGGCTTGAAGCAGTGCTCGCACTTGCCGTCGTATTCCGGGCAGTTGATGCAGCACTTGGTGGCGATCACGCCGGGCTCTTTGGGGCCCAGGTCGCCGATGCACGGCGGGTGCACCACGCCCTTTTCGAGCTTGATGTCGGTGCCGCGGCCGGCCATGTTGGTCGAGATGGTCACGTTGCCCTCGGCTTGGCGGCCGCCGTGCTTGGGAGCGTGGCGATGCCCGGCCTTGGCCACGATCTCCGCCTCGCGGGCCACCTGCTTGGCGTTGAGCACCTCGTGGTCGATCCCGTACTGCTTGGTCAGCATGTTCGAGAGTTTTTCGCTGTTCTCCACGCTCGTGGTGCCGACCAGCACCGGACGGCCGCCCGGCAGGTCCGCGGTCAACTCATAGAGCGCCTCGCGCAGCGGGTCGAGGCTGTCGTTGTCCCCTTTCGACCGGGCCTGGGCCTCTTCGATCCGCCGGATCGCCTCTTCGCACCTGTCCTTTGGCGGCAGATGCCCGGTCGTCCCCTGTTTGGCCAGCATCGCCTTGTACGCGGCTTTGAGGCCTTCGATCATGTCGTTGATGACGAACCAGTCGTTGGGAAATCCCTGCAGCGAGACCGCGCGGATCTCCTCGACGATGGCTTTATATTTCTCAGGCGTCGTGCGATAAATGCGGTCGTTGTGGTCCATCCGGTTCACCGGCCGGTTGGTCGGAATGCTGACCACGTCCAGGCCGTAGATCTTGATGAACTCCTCGACCTCGGTCATCGCCGTACCGGTCATGCCGGCCAGCTTGCAGTACAGCTTGAAGTAGTTCTGGATGGTGATCGTCGCGAGCGTCTGGGTCTCCTCCTTGACCCGCACCCCTTCCTTGGCCTCGACCGCCTGGTGCAAGCCGTCGGACCACTGCCGCCCGTGCATCAGACGCCCGGTGAACTCATCGACGATGATCACCTCGCCGTTCTGAACGACGTATTCCTTTTCCCTCTCGTAGACCACGTGGGCCCGCAGGGCGTTCTCGATCAGGTGCGGCCACTCCATGTTGGCCCCGATGTAGAACGACCCGATCCCCGCCTCCTCCTGGGCTGCGGTGACGCCCTCGTGCGTCATGTGCACGCTCTTGCGGTCCCGCTCCACCAGGTAGTACTGGCGGTGGCCGATGGCCTGGGCCTCCTCCTCATTGAGCCACGAGGGGTCCTGCCCGAATTTCTTGATCCCCTCCTCGAATCGCCACTCCTGGACGCCCTGCTTGAGGGCCCGCGCCTTAAGCGAATCGCGGTCCTGCACCCGCGCCTGCGTCTCGCGGATCGCTGTCTTCTGCTTCTGAACCAGCGCCCGCGCCACCCGGTCGGCCAGGCGATAGCGGTTCACGTCGTCGCGGGCCGGACCCGAGATGATCAGCGGCGTCCGCGCCTCGTCGATCAGGATGTTGTCCACCTCGTCTACGATGGCGTAGTGCAGCGGGCCCTGAACCTGGTCATCCCGGCGGACCTTCATGTTGTCGCGCAGGTAGTCGAAGCCCAGCTCGCTGTTGGTCCCGTAGGTAATGTCGCAGGCGTACTGGGCCTTGCGCTCCGGGCCCACCGTCGACATCTCCGACTGAATCGCTCCGGAACTGACGCCCAGCGCCTCGTAGATCGGCGCCATCCAGTCGCGGTCGCGCTTGACCAGGTAGTCGTTGGTCGAGATCACGTGAACCTTCAGGCCCAGCACCACGTTGATGTAGCACGGCAGCGTGGCCACCAGGGTCTTGCCCTCGCCGGTGGCCATCTCGGCGATCTTGCCCTCGTGCAGCACGTGGCCGCCGATCATCTGCACGTCGAAATGCCGGTGGCCGGGCAGGTGGCGCTTGCATGCCTCGCGCACCGCGGCAAAGGCATCCGGCAGGATGTCCACCGCACAGACGTTCAAGCCATCGATGATCCGCCGCTTGAGTGTCTTGCGGCGGTCCTCCGGGACCTCCTGCATTTCGGCCAGAAGTTCCTCGAGGCTGGGCCGGCCGAAGAACTCGCGCTTCCGCGCGTCGGCCCGCGCGCGCAGCTCCGCCGTCTTGCCCGCCAGTTCCTCATCCGACAGCCGCGCGTACTCGGCCTCCAAACTGTTGATCCGCGAAACCAATTCGGTGCGCCGCTTGACGTACCGCTGGCTGCTCGTCCCGAATATCCGCTGCAGTATCCTGCTGAGAGGGTCCGCCATCGTGACCTGCCGTTTCGTCTCCTGAAGTCTACTTCACCCGTTCGATGTACTCGCCGGTCCGCGTGTCCACCCGGATCATCTCGCCCGCCTCGACGAACGGCGGCACCTTCACCCGCACGCCGGTCTCCAGCGTGGCGTCCTTGCTCTGGTTCGTCGCCGTCGCGCCCTTGATCGCGGGCGGCGTGTCGGTGACCTGCAGGTCCACCGTGTTGGGAAGCTCGATGCCGATGATCTTGCCTTCGTAGATCGTCACCTGGACCTCGGTGTTCGGCTTGAGGTACATCGTCCCGTCGCCCATGATCTCATCGCCCATCGTGATCTGGTCGTACGTCTGGAGGTCCATCAGCACGTGGCCTGTCCCGTCCGAATACAGATACTCCATCGGCTTCTTCTCGATGAACGCGGTCTCGAGTTCCTCATCCACCCGGAACCGGTCCTCAACCAGTTGGCCGCTCTTGAGGTTCCGCAGCTTCATCTGGTAGTACGACCGCCAGTTGCCCTTGGCCACGTGCTGGATCGAAACGATCACGTTCAGATTGCCCTTGTAGATCACCGCGTGCCCACGCCTGATTTCGCTCGCTCTCGCCATACGCATCTCCTTGGTCCGGCCGCAGCCGTCACCCAACTCCATTGACTCTAGATGTTCCCATCGGCCCGATACTTCGCCGCAAGCCGATAATCCTTTAATAATACTCGATCAACCGCCCAGTGAATAGTCCCATCTCACCAACCGCCGAGTTAACCTATATTCTATTCTCTTATCGCCTCTGGCTCTGCATTTTGCCGCTCTGTTTTATGTTCCAGTTTCATTCAGCCGGGCACTCATGAAAGATGTAGATTAATAAGTAATGTTTTCGTTATATGCTCGTCAGTGTTAGCGGTCGCGGTTTCCACAGTCTTTTGGGCTTTACCTCTCTATAGCGCCAATCGCCTCACCGTCTTGCCTTCGGGCCGCTGCTGACGTAGACTATTTGGTTTCCATAGGAAGCCGGAATCGCCGATGCAGGACATCCAACCGAACAACCCGCTTGAGGAGCTCAGCCAGCTTACCGGAGGGCTGGCCCATGAGATCCGCAACCCGCTCTCGACGCTGCGGGTCAACCTCCAGCTCCTGGCTGAGGACCTTGACGAACTCGACGGCGGCAACGACCACGTCCGGCGCAGCCTGACCCGCGTGCGGACCATGCAGAACGAGGTCTCGCGCCTCCGCGAAATCCTCGACGACTTCATCCGCTTCGTCGGACAGCACAAGCTGAGCCTCGAAATCAGGGACATCAACCGGATTATCGAGGAACTGGTCGAATTCTACGAGCCGCAGGCCGCCCGCAAAAAAGTCCGCCTGATGACCCGGCTGCACGAAGGGCCTCTGGCCGCTCCCGTCGACGCCGACCTGATCAAACAAGCCCTGCTGAATCTGTTCCTCAACGCCCAGCAGGCCATGCCCGAGGGCGGCGACCTGATGGTCCGAACCCAGCCGGTGGGCGAGTGCGTGCGGATCGACGTGGCCGACACCGGCGTCGGCATTCCGCCGGAACACCTCGAACAGGTCTTCCACGCCTACTTCTCGACCAAGAAGAACGGCACCGGTCTGGGCTTGGCCATGACCCGCCGGATCGTCGGCGAGCACGGCGGCAGGATCCTCGTCGAATCGCAGCCGGGCGAAGGCACCCAGTTCTCGATCCTGCTGCCGATGGACGCCTCGGTCAGGGAGTGCCGCGAGACGTGAACGCGATCAAGGGCTCCATCCTGGTGGTCGAGGACGAGGCTCCGCACGCTGAGGCCATCGCCGAGGGCCTGCGCCGCTTCGGCTTCGAATGCCGGATCGCCGAAAGCGGCGCCGACGCCGTCGAACAACTCGACGAGCAGCCGTTCGACGTGGTCATCACCGACTATAAACTCGGCGGAGCGATCGACGGCATGGAGGTCATCCGCCGCACCAAAAAGAAGTGGCCGGAAACCGAGGTCATCCTCATCACCGCCCACGGCAGCGAACAACTCGCCCGCGACGCCCTCCGCCAGGAGCGGGCTTTCGACTATCTGGTCAAGCCGATCGACCTCGACGAGATTCGCGATCTGGCCGACCGCGCGGCCAAGCAGGCCCAGTCCAACCGCGAACACTTCGTGATCCGCCGGCGGCTCGACGAGCCGGCTGAGTTCCGCAACATCGTCGCGGTCAGTCCGCAGATGCAGCGGATCCTGCGGCTCGTCAAACAGGTCGCGCCGACCAACATCACCGTGCTGCTCCAGGGCGAATCCGGCACGGGCAAGGACCTGCTGGCCCGGGCCATCCACGAGCACTCGCCGCGCAGCGACCGGCGCATGGTCACCCTCGACTGCGCCGGCCTCAGCGAAGGCGTGCTGGAGTCCGAGCTCTTCGGCCACGTGAAGGGGGCGTTCACCGGTGCCATCTCGTCGCGAAAGGGCCGCTTCGAATACGCCGACGGCAGCACGCTGTTTCTCGATGAGATCGGGGAGATGCCGCTGACCATGCAGGCCAAGCTGCTCCGCGTCCTGGAGACCCGCGAGATCGTGCCGGTCGGCTCGAACGATCCGGTCCGCGTCGACGTGCGGCTGGTCAGCGCCACCAACCGCGATCTGGCCAAAGCCGTCGAGGAGGAAAAGTTCCGCCAGGACCTGTACTTCCGCCTCAAGAGCGTCACGCTCCGCATCCCGCCGCTCCGCGAGCGGCGAGAGGACATCCCCGTCATGATCGAGCAGTTCATCCGCAACTCGAACGAGACCCACGGCCGGGCGATCAAGGGCATCAGTCCGGACGCCCGCGAGATGCTTATCGGCTACGACTGGCCGGGCAACGTCCGCGAGCTGCGCAACGTCATCGACTCGATGGTTGTGCTCACAGCCGAGCAAATTCTCGGCGTCGAGGACGTGCCCGAGGAAATCCGCCAGCAGGCCGGCGCCGCCCGCTCCACCGCCATCGTCCCGCTGACCTCGATGGCCGGGCAGACCCTCGAACAGCTCGAAAAGGAGCACATCCAGAACACCCTCGAGATCACCCGCGGCAACCGCGAACAAGCCGCCAAGATCCTCGGCATCGCCCCGCGGACCCTCTATCGCAAGATCAAGGAATACGGGCTCTGACCGCGGTTGGAGCATAAGGTCTTCTTGACTTCGACGCGTCGAACCGCTATCTTTTCGCCAAACCCGGCAAACGCCGGCGTTCAAAGAGCCGCGACCATGAGGGAGCGGGGTGTTTCGCTTGAGCATCAACCGGATCCAAAGGAGTCGCCGATGCCCGACAAGAACCTGGTCAGCAAGGCCTATCAGACCTTCCTGAAGGAAGCGCCCGGCCACTCGCAGGCGTGGATCGACATGATCCACAAGATCTCCCGCACCGGCGCCCTCGACGAAAAGACCGCCGCCCTGTGCTATCTATCGGTCCTGGCCGCCCTGCGGCTCGAAAGCGGCGTCGCCTTTCACGTCCAGCAGGCCAAAAAATGCGGGGCCAGCCGCGAAGAGGTCATCAGCGCCATCCTCCTGGGCCTGCCCCCCGCCGGCCTCGGCGTCATCCAGGCCCTGCCGCCGGCCATCGAAGCGTATGACGGCCAATCGGCGTCGGGCGACTCCTGATGTCGGCTGCGCGAGAGCCATCCGCATCCGCCTCCACTGCGGGGATTGAGGCCGTCGTCTCGGTATGATATGAGACGTGGCTCTCGCGGCTTCCAGCGGCGAGGCTCTTTCCGCAGTGCGGACAGACCAGTTCCAGTTCCTTGCGTTTCTGGATGGCCTCGACGAATCCGGCGCCGAGGATGCCGGTGGGCAGGGCGAACATGCCGATGCCGAAGACCGCGATCAGGCCCGCCAACAGCTTGCCCGCCAGAGTTACCGGATACATGTCGCCGTAGCCCACCGTCGTCAGCGTGGCCACCGCCCACCACATGGTCGCCGGGATGCTGGAGTAGGCCTCCGGCTGCACCGCGTTTTCGCAGCAGTAGAGCACGGTCGAGGAAACGACCAGCAGAAGGCCCAGCAGGCCCGAGGTGAGCACCAGTTCCTCCTTCTTGCTCTGGAAAACCTGCTTGATCAGGTTGAGCGGCGAGCAGTAGCGGGCCGCCTTGGCGACGCGGAGAACGCGCAGGAGGCGAAGGACCCGCAGCGAGCGCAGATCAATCCCGAGGAACGGAAGGTAGAACGGCAGAAAGGCGATCAGGTCGATGATCGACATGATCCGCGAGGCGAATCGCGCTCGGCCGAGGAAGCGGCTGCGGAATCGCGGATCGGCCGTGCACGACCAGAGCCGGGCGGCGTACTCAGCGGTAAACACGACGACCGATAAGGTCTCGAAAGCATCCAGAAACGCACCCCACCGCTGCTCGATGGATCGAACCGAACCGACGATCACGGCGACCACGTTCAGGAGAATGAGGGTTAGGATCGCCACGTCGAACGTCCGACTCATCGAGTCGCCCTGTCTTGCCGTTTCGACGATCTCCCATGTCCGCTTGCGCAGGTTCATTGGTCGCTCCAATCAATCACACCAAGATGCACAACCGTATCAGAACTCCGAGCACGAGCGGCCCGCCAAGGCATATCGCAATGACGAGGCAACACCCCATGGCGCGGCCGACCTTTCGCTGACGGCCCGAACGCGTCAACGGGATACCCGTGGCCCTCGACACCTTGGCCTTGGCGGCGGAAATGCCGAGAGCACGCTTCGGTGAAAACGATAGGCCGAACTTCCTACCCATGGCGTGCTCCTTGCTTTGTGATCCAAGACATGAACCGGACCTGGCCTCACGAAACATCTGGCGTTTGGCGTATGAGGTGCATTCCAAACCGCCATTAACATCCCGCGCCGCTCCAAATACGGTTAGCCTGTAGTCTACCACTTTCAGAGCAGTGAATCAAGCCGGACGACGACAAGAAGAGAACATCGGCCCGCAACGCCCGCGGGGCGGTCGGATGCCTCGCTCTTGAAACTCCGGCGGCAACGTCGATAATCGTTCCTGTAAGCGGACAGCCGCCGGGCGAACGTGCAGGCTGATTTCCATACCAAACCAACGGAACGTTGCGGAATGCAGAACCGGATCATCGCCTCCATCATCATTCCCACCTACGACCGCCGCGAGACGCTGGCCGCCGCCCTGTCGGCGCTGGAGCGTCAGGAAGGCTGCGATTTCGCGTTTGAGGTGATCGTGGTGGACGACGGCTCGCGGGACGCAACGGCGGAGATGGTCGAGCAGACCGCCGCAACGGTGTCATACCCGTTGCGATGCGTTCGCGTGAGCCGCTGCGGACCCGGCCTGGCCCGCAATCGCGGAGTGGAGGCGGCGGCGGGTGACGCGGTGCTGTTTACTGACAGCGACTGCGTACCGCGTCCCGGCTGGGTTGCCGCGCTTGTCCGAGCGGTTCAAGAGGCGGACGGTCCGGTCGGCGGTCCGACCGCGGTGCCGGCACGAGCATCCTGGTCCGCCCGGTGTGTGAA
>JAAYCJ010000046.1 GCA_012729815.1 Phycisphaerae bacterium
GCCTGCACCAGGTTCGCGGTCAGCGCCGCGATCAGGTCGTTGTCGCCGAACCGCAGCTCATCCACCGCGACGGTGTCGTTCTCGTTGATGATCGGCACCGCGCCCACCCGGTGCAGCGCATCGAGCGTCCGCCGGATGTTCACGTAACGCCGACGGTCCTCGAAGTCCGATCGCGTCACCAGGATCTGCGCGGCGTGACGGCCGTGGCGGGCGAAGTTGCGCTCGAAGATCTTCATCAACATGCCCTGGCCGACCGCGGCGGACGCCTGGAGCATCGCCAGGTCCTTGGGCCGGCCGGGCAGCCTCAACAGTCCGACGCCCGCGCCCACCGCGCCGCTCGAGACCACCACCATCTGCCGGCCGGACTCGATCAGCCGCGACACCTGCCGGCACAACGAGGCGATTACCCGCGGGTCAAGCCGCCCGGATGAATCGGTCAGCACGTTGGTGCCCACCTTGACCACCACCCGCCGGGCCGACCGCACGATCTTCTGGCGAACCTGTGTGCTTGGCATGGCTGCTTACGCTCCCGCTGCGCCCGGCCGCGGCGTCGCCACCGCCCGACCCGTCGCGTCGAACTCGTAGCCGAGCAGCTCGCACACGTGCCGCGCCGTCCGGTCCGTCGCCCCCTGCTGTGAGATCACCACCTGCCGCGCCCGCTCGCCGATCTCCTCCAGCAGCGCCCGATCGCCCAGCAGCCGTTCGACCTGGCCCGCCAGCTTCTCGACGCTGTCGACCTGCACCGCCGCTTCGCTCTCGAGCAGCTTGTTCACCGCATCGGCGAAGTTCTCGGTGTGCGGGCCCAGGATCATCGCCTTGCCCAACGCTGCGATCTCCATCACGTCCGATCCGCCCAGCGGCACGAACGTCCGGCCCACCACCACCACGCTCGCCATCGCGTAAAGCCGACGCAGCTCGCCGATCGTGTCCAGCAGCACCACCGCGCTGGCGACCAGCGAACCGGGCCGCTCCAGCCGCGTGCCGTCCGGATGCTCCGACCGACGCACCACCTTGAACCCTCGCGACCGGATCAGCCGGGCCACCTGGTCGAACCGCTCCGGTTTGCGCGGGGCGATCACCAACTGCAGATCGGCGTGGCGCACCCGCGCCTGCTGATAGGCCCGCACGATCGCCTCCTCCTCGACGGTCTCAGCCGTCGAGCCGGCGACCATGATCGGCTTGCCCCGTTCGAGTCCCAGCGCCTCGGCGATCGCCGACAGCGCCTCCTCGCCGCCCGCCCCTTGTTCCGGCTTGGCCGTGTCCCACTTCAGCGAGCCGGTCTCGACGATCCGATCGGCCGGCGCGCCAATCTCCAGGAACCGCCGCCGGTAAATCTCATCCTGCACCATCACCAGGTCGATCCGCTGAAACAGCCGCCGCACCAGCGGTCCGGCCAACCGATAGCGCCGCAGCGAGCGCTCGGTGATCCGGCCGTTGACCACCGCCACCGGCACCGACCGCCGCTTGGCCTCAGCCACCAGGTTCGGCCAGACCTCCAACTCCACCAGCAGAACCGCGCTCGGCCGCAGCCGGTCGAAGGCCCGACGCATCACCCACGAGAAATCGAACGGAAAAAAGAACACCCGATCCCGCCCGAACACCGCCGCCGCCCGGTCGAAACCCGTGTCGGTGGTGGTCGAAATCAGAACCTCATGGCCCGGAAACTGCTGCCGAAGCCGTTCCACCAGCGTCCGGATCGCGTTGACCTCGCCCACGCTCACCGCGTGGATCCAGATGCACGGCCGATCCGTGTGGCGCCGCGGCGCCGCCCCGAACCGGCTGCCCCAGCCGTGACGGTACCGACCGGCGAAGATCGCCCGGTAGATCACCACCGGCAGGAACGCCAGTCCCGCCAACGCGTACCCGATATCAAGAAGAACCGACTGCGCTGCGCCCATCACACTCAAACCCAATCCTCAATCGCCCAAAACGAGCAACACATCATGCTACTGCCGCCTCCAACCAATAGCAAGCCTCCCGCCATCCGCCGTCACGCTTCCCGTTTTCCCTTGTGCTTCACGTCGTCCCCTGGCCGCCCGCCGCCCCTTTTTGGTGGACCCTCGGAACCCAACCCGTTACAATGACTTGCGAACAGCGAGGACACCCATGCATCGGACCGACCAGACGACAACTCCTTCTCCCGCCCTGGGCGATCTGGCCCGCGCCGTCGCCGGTCCGCTCGAACAGGTGCGCTGCCTGCTTGACCGGCACACCCGGGACGACGATCCCCAGTTTCAGCAGCTCGCCGATCATCTGGCCGCCTACCGCGGCAAGATGCTGCGGCCGGTGATGCTCCTGCTGGCCGCCCGGGTCTTCGGCGAGCCCAACGCCAGACACGTCAACTACGCCGCCGCCATCGAGCTGCTCCACATGGCCACCCTCATCCATGACGACGTGCTCGACGAGGCCGCCGTGCGGCGCGGCCGGCCCGCCGTCTCGCGGCTCTGGGGCAACGAGGCCAGCGTCCTGCTGGGCGACTACCTGCTCAGCCAGGCCTTCGAGCTCTGCGGACGCGGCGAAGACCTCGACGCGATCCGCGCCACCGCCCGCGCCTCAGCCCAGATGTGCCGCGGCGAACTGGCCCAGTGCCTCCGCCGCAGCCGATGGGACATGACCGAGCCCGAGTACTTCCAGATCATCGAGCTCAAAACGGCCAGCCTCTATCGCCTTTGCGGATACCTGGGCGGACGGCTGGCCGGGGCCGGCGAAGCCGATACCGCCGCCCTGGCCGACTTCGGCTGGACTATCGGTGTCGCCTTTCAGATCGCCGACGACCTGCTGGACCTGGTCGGCAGCGAACAACAGACCGGAAAAACTCTTGGCAGGGACCTGGCCCAGGGCAAACCGACCCTCCCGATCATCCACGCCCTGGCCGTCGCCGGCCCTGCCGATCAGGCCCGCCTCCAGGAGCTTCTGGGCGCCTCAGCGGGCGACAACGGGTCCGGTAACACGTTGTCCGCCAAAGGGATTCTTGCTTTGCTGGAGCGGACCGGCAGCATACAATATGCGCAGGACAGGGCACGCCGCCTCGGCGCCGAGGCCAGGGGCCGCCTGGACCGGTTGGACCAGGGTCCCGCCAGAGAAGCCCTGGAACGATTGGCTGACTTTGTGGTGGAGCGGTCATGGTAGAGCCGGCGTCCTCAGCCCGCGATCCCGACGGCGTCCTGGAACGCCTCTTTGGCTCCCGTCTCTTCGGCTCTCTCTTCCTGATCCTGGCGATGGTCCTGGCGGTGGTGGCCGTGGCGGGCCTGGTCTTCGCCTTTCTGGCCGTCCTGCCCGCCGTTCCCGAGGACTATCACTTCCTGGCGGTTCTGGGGGGGGTTTTTCTGACGGTGATCAGCGTGGGTCTGGCCGCGTTGGTGTTCCTGGCGGCTGTGCTCGTGCGACTCCGCCGCGAGTCGATGCGGCATTTGGGACGCTTCGTCCCTCCGGTCCAGGTCTCCGGGAGCAGCGGTTCGCTGGACGGCCGCGTCGTGGCTGAGCACCTGGCCCAGCTCAATGAGGCGATGGTTCGCACCGCCGACCTGCTCCACGAGATCAACGAGAACACCCTCCTGGACCAGGAGGGCCGGGCCCGGAAATACGAGCTTCTGGCCCGCACTCAGCGGGAGGAGGCGTTCCGCCAGGTCGAACGCCACGTCCGCGACCGGAACTGGGCCCAGGCCCGGGCCGTGCTGGAGGGCCTGGAGCACAAGTATCCCGGCAACCACGACGTCCGCCAGCACCTGACCCGGCTGGACGGGCTTCGCAAGGCGGCCTTCGATGAGGACTACGCCCGCGTCAAAAAGCGCATCGACGACCTGATCGCCATCAGCGCGTGGGACAAGGCCGCGATCCAGGCCGAAGCCCTCCTCGAGCAGCATCCGGACTCGGAGCGGGCCAAGGAACTGGTCATCCACGTCTCGCAGCAGCGCCAGAAGTTCCGCGACGAGCAGCTCAAGCGCATTTCGGCCGACATCCAGAAGAACGTTACCCGCAAGCACTGGAACGAAGCCCTCCAGGCCGCCCGGCAGCTCCTGGAGCGCTACCCCGACAGCGTCGAGGCCGAGGCCGTCGAAAACCAGATCCCCACCCTCGAGAAGAACGCCGAAATCGAACGCCGCCAACAACTTGAAGAGCAGATCCGGGATCTCGTCCAGCGCCGCAACTTCATCCAGGCGGTGGAACTGGCCCGCCACGTCATCGAAACCTACCCCGACAGCCCCCAAGCCAGCGCCCTGGCCCAGCAGATGGCCCGCTTCGAAGACCTCGCCCGCCAGCAGGAAAAAGAGCTCCAGCTCTAGTTTTCCTTTCTAACCTCCGATCTGTCAGTCATTTATGCTAACCACGGTTCCGCGTCCGTTTTCGCGAAAAATTTATCGAGAAATTCTTCTCTGTTCCCATTGACTTAACACCGATAAGGACGCTATCTTTATTGGAGAATGATTTCTCGATAATGTTTTCTCGATAGGCACTCGGCGAACGCGGCACAAGACAAGGGGCTGACCATGGAAGATGAACTGCGGGTCATTTCCGAGGCAAGCCTTCGGCGGCTGCCCCGGTATCTGCATTTCCTCAAGCAGCTTGCCGGCCAGGGCCAGACGGCCGTCTCGTGTCCGCAGATCGCCCGCGAGTTCAAGCTGGACCCGACGCAGATTCGAAAGGACCTGGCCGCCACGGGCATCGCCGGGCGGGCCAAGGTCGGTTACGACACCGCCGAACTGATCGACGCGGTGGAGGAGTTTCTCGGTTGGAAGAACGTCAACGACGCATTCCTGGCCGGGGCGGGCAGCCTCGGTTCGGCCCTTCTGGGCTATGCCCACTTTCAGGACCAGGGCCTGAACATCGTGGCCGTCTTCGACAACGATCCGGACAAGATCGGCCGGGAGATCCACGGCCGCGAGATCCTGCCCCTCGAGAAGCTGCCCGAACTGGCCCAGCGGATGAACGTGCACATCGGGGTGATCGCCGTGCCCGCCTCCGCCGCCCAGGACGTGGCCACGCTCATGGTGCTCGGCGGGGTCGTGGCGGTCTGGAACTTCGCGCCGGCCCCCCTCGACGTGCCCGAAAACGTCATCGTCGAGAACGCCCAGCTCTCGACCAGCCTCGGCGTCCTGACCAGCAAACTCAAACGTGCTTTTCAATGGTCCCGTAGATTAGGAACCTCAAGCCATGCACACTCGGATGGTCCGCAAATTTGAAAAAGTCTGTGAGATTCTCGACCGGCACCACCGTAACCCGTCGAAGCTCATCCCGATCCTCCAGGAGGTCCAGGAGGAGTACCGGTACCTGCCGGAAGAGGTCATGACCTTCGTCGCGACCTCGCTGAACCTGCCGCCGGCCCGGGTCTTCGGCGTGGCCACGTTCTACGCCCACTTCGCCCTGGCGCCCAAGGGCAAGTACGTGGTCCGCCTCTGCGACGGCACCGCGTGCCACGTCAAGGGTTCGATCCCGATCCTCGAAGCCCTGCGGGCCAAACTCAACGTCACCGAGGAAGACAAGACCACGCCGGACATGCTCTTTACCCTCGAAACGGTTGCCTGCCTGGGCGCCTGCGGGCTGGCCCCGGTGGTGATGATCAACGACCAGGTTCACAGCCGCATGACCCCGGAGACGGCGGTGCGGCTGATCGATGACATTCTCGAGCGCGAGCAGAGCCCCGCGTCCACCAAGGAGTCCGTACAATGATGCGCAGTCAAGATGCTTCCCTTCCCAACGCGGCCGGTCGTCTTCCCCATGTGGACGGACGGCGCGTGATCGTCTGTTCCGGCACCGGATGCCGGGCCAACGGCTCCGAGGCCGTCTACGAGGCCTTCTGCCGCGAGGTCGAGGCGACCGGGCTGCCGGTCGTCATGGAGTTCTCAGCCGAGAAGACGCACGACGGGTCGGTCCCGGTGACCCGCAGCGGATGCCAGGGCATCTGCTCGCAGGCCCCGCTGGTCACCATTCTGCCCGACAACATCCTCTACATGCGGGTCAAGCCCGAGGACGTGGCCGAGATCGTTGGCGCCACCCTCGGCGAGGGCAAGCTGGTCGAACGGCTGCTGTACCGCCGGCCCGACACCGACGAGCTGTGCCGCGGGGCCAAGGACATCCCGTTCCTCAACCGCCAGACCCACGTCGTGCTCCGCGAGGTCGGCACGCTCAACCCCGAAAGCCTCGACGAGTACATCCGCCACGGCGGCTACGCGGCGGCCCGAAAGGCCTACACGCAGATGTCGCCCGAGGAGATCTGCGCCGAGATCAGCCGCTCGGGCCTGCGCGGCCGGGGCGGCGGCGGATTTCCCACCGGCCGAAAGTGGGAGGCCGCCCGGCAGCAGCCCGGTCCCAAAAAGTACGTCATCTGCAACGCCGACGAGGGCGACCCCGGGGCGTTCATGAACTGCTCGGTGATGGAGGGCAATCCTCACAGCGTCATCGAGGGCCTGATGATCGCCGCCCGGGCCATCGGGGCCGACGAGGCCTACGTCTACATCCGGGCTGAGTACCCCCTGGCCGTCCGGCGGATGAAGCGGGCGGTGGCCGAGGCCCGCGAAGCCGGCTTCCTCGGCAACAAGGTTTTCGACACCGAATTCAACCTGCATTGCGAGTTGAAGGAAGGCGCCGGCGCCTTCGTCTGCGGCGAGGAGACCGCGATGATCGCCTCCATCGAGGGCGAGCGCGGCATGCCGCGGCCCAAGCCGCCGTTCCCCGCCCAGAGCGGGCTCTGGGGCAAACCCACCATCATCAACAACGTCGAAACCCTCGCCCAGGTCGTCCGAATCATCAACGACGGCGCGGACGTGTTCCGCAAGGTCGGCACCCAGGCCGCTCCCGGCACCAAGACCTTCGCCCTCACCGGCCACGTCGCCAACACCGGTCTGATCGAGGTCCCCTTCGGCACCACGCTTCGCGAGGTGGTCTTCGGCATCGGCGGCGGCGTCACCGACGACGCGGGCAACATCGATCCGGACGGTTTCAAGGCCGTCCAGATCGGCGGACCCTCCGGCGGCTGTCTGACCAGAGAGCATCTGGACCTGCCGCTGGACTACGACGCCCTCCGTTCGGTCGGGGCCATGGTCGGCTCCGGCGGCCTGGTCGTGATGAACCGCCACACCTGCATGGTCAGCGTGGCCCGGTTCTTCATGGACTTCACGCAGCGGGAATCGTGCGGCAAGTGCGTCCTGTGCCGCGAGGGCACCAAGCAGATGCTCTCGCTGCTGGACGACATCCTCGAAGGGCGGGCTGACGAGACCACGCTGCCCCTGCTCCAAAAGCTCGGCGCGGCGGTGGCCAAGGGCTCGCTGTGCGGCCTGGGCAAGACGGCGCCGAACCCGGTGCTCTCGACCCTCCGGTACTTCCGGGACGAGTACGAGGCCCACGTCTTCGACAAGACTTGTCCGGCCGGCCGGTGTCCCAAGCTCCGCAAGCTCCGGATCAGCGCGGAAAAGTGCAAGGGCTGTGGGGCCTGCATCCGCGTCTGCTCCGTCCACGCGATCCGCGGGGAAAAGAAAAAACCCCACCAGATCGACGAAACGCTCTGCATCAAGTGCGGCGCCTGCCAGGCCGCCTGCAAGTTTGACGCCGTGGAGGTGTACTAGCCATGACCAAATCCGCCACCGTAACCATTGACGGCCGCGAATTCCCGATCAACGGCGAGCGCAACCTGCTCGAGGTGATCCGCAAGGCCGGCATCGAGATTCCCACGTTCTGTTACCATTCGGACCTGAGCGTCTACGGGGCCTGCCGGCTCTGCCTGGTCGAGGTCGAGGGCCGGGGCCTGGTGGCCTCGTGCTCGACGCCCGCCGAACCGGGCTTGCGCGTCCGGACCAACACGCCGGAGATCCGCGAGATTCGCACCATTGCCGTCGAGCTGCTCCTGGCCAACCACGATTCGAGCTGCCCGACCTGCGCCAAGAGCAACTCGTGCCAGCTCCAGGCCCTCGCCCGGCGGCTGGGCATCGAGAAGGTGCGGTTCAAACCCGCGCGGCGTCCGGCGTCGGTCGACCGCTCGTCGCCGTCGCTGGTCCGCGACCCGAACAAGTGCGTCCTGTGCGGCGACTGCGTGCGGGTCTGCAGCGAAATTCAGGGCATCGGGGCGATCGACTTCGCCTTCCGCGGCCACTCGGTGTCCGTGCTGCCCGCCTTCGGCAAGAACCTCGACAAGGTCGAGTGCGTCTACTGCGGCCAGTGCGCCGCGGTCTGCCCGACCGGGGCCATCACGCCGCGGTCCGAAGTTGAGGACGTTTGGAGGGCCATCGACAACCCGGCCAAGAAGGTGGTCGCCCAGATCGCCCCGGCCGTGCGGGTCGCCCTCGGCGAGGCCTTCGGCCTGGCCGCCGGTTCGGTGACCACCGGCCTGCTGACCGCGGCCCTCAAGGCGATGGGCTTCGACCGCGTCTACGATACGTGCTTTACCGCCGACCTGACGGTCATCGAGGAAGGCAGCGAGTTCATCCGCCGCGCCACCACCGGCGGGGCGATGCCGCAGTTCACCTCGTGCTGCCCCGGATGGGTCAAGTTCGCCGAACAGTACTACCCCGACCTGCTCGAGAACCTCTCCTCCTGCCGGTCGCCGCAGCAGATGTTCGGCGCGCTGGCCAAGGACATGCTGCCCAAGGACCTCGGCGTCGAGCCCAAGGACCTGATCATCGTCTCGATCATGCCGTGCACGGCCAAGAAGTTCGAGGCCAAGCGGCCCGAATTCACCGTCGCCGGCGTGCCGCAGGTCGATCACGTCCTGACCACGCAGGAGGTCGCCCGCATGATCCAGCAGTACGGCGTGCGGTTCAACGAGCTCAAGCCCGAGTCGCTCGACCTGCCGCTGGGCTTCAAGACCGGGGCCGGCGTGATCTTCGGCGCCTCCGGCGGCGTGACCGAAGCCGTCCTGCGGTTCGCCGCGGAGCAGCTCGGCGAAACCCAGCCCGACGCGGTCGAATTCCTCGAAGTCCGCGGCGAGAAGGGCCTTCGCGAAGCCGAATACACCCTCGGCGGCAAGACCATCCGCCTGGCCGTCGTCCACGGCCTGGCCAACGCCCGCAAGGTCGCCGAGGAAATCCGTGCCGGCAACTGCCAGTACGACCTGATCGAGGTCATGGCCTGTCCCGGCGGGTGCATCGGCGGGGCCGGTCAGCCCGTCGCACTCGATTCGCAGACAAGGCGTAAACGGACCGAAGGTCTTTACGAGACCGACAAGATGCTCCAGCTCCATAAGTCCCAGGACAACCCGTACGTCAAGAAGTGCTACGAACAGCACCTCGGGCAGGTCGGCGGCGAGAAGGCCCACCACCTGCTCCATACCCACTACCAGAACCGCCGGCGCATCAGCGGCGAGGACCTGGCCCTGCTCAACGGCGGCCGCGAAAAGAAACTCCAGGTCAGCGTCTGCGTCGGCACCAGTTGCTACCTCCGCGGCTCGCAGGACCTGCTGCACGCCCTGATCCGCCACATCGAGGAACGCGGCCTCCACGACCGCGTGGACGTCCAGGCCACCTTCTGCTTCGAGCGCTGCGGGCGCGGGCCCACCGTCCGGATCGGCGAGCAGATCATCGAGAAGTGCCGGTTCGATCACGCCTGTCAGGCCCTCGATGCGGAATTGGCCGCCGCCGGCGGCGGAGGATCGTAACCCCGCGGGAGCCCTCTATGGAACCACGCCAGAAGGTCGGCCAGATCGTCTTTACCAACAAGGCCCGCTGCCGGGACTGTTACCGATGCGTTCGCGTCTGCCCGGTCAAGGCCATTCGCATGAGCGGCGGCCAGGCCTTCGTCGACGCCGACCGCTGCATCGCCTGCGGCACCTGCATCCGCGAGTGCCCGCAAGGCGCCAAGAGTTTTCGACGCGACCTCGACCGGGTCGTGCGGCTTCTGGAATCCGGGGCCAAGGTGGCCGCCAGCGTCGCCCCGTCATTCGCCGGCGTGCTGCCGCCGTGGCAGGCGTCGCGGCTGCCCTCGATCCTGCGGCGGCTGGGCTTCTGCCACGTGGCCGAGACGGCCATCGGGGCCTATCACGTGGCCTGCAAGACCGCCGAGGCCGCGGCCCAGCGGCCGGGCGCGCCGTGCGTCTGCACCGCCTGCCCCGCCGTGGTCAATTTCGTCGAACGCTACCATCCCGAGTGGGTCCGCATGCTCGCCCCCGTCGTCTCGCCCATGATCGCCCACGCCCGGCGGATCAAGGCGAAGCTCGGGTCCGACGTCAAGGTCGTCTTCATCGGGCCGTGCGTGGCCAAGAAGGCCGAGGCCGAACGCCCGGAACTCGCCGGCGACGTCGATGCCGTCATCACCTTCGAGGAACTCGCCGAGTGGCTTGAAGGCCAGGGCCTGTCGCTGGCCGCCTGCGAGGAGAGCCGGTTCGACGAGGAGGCCGCCGGCCTGGCCCGGCTCTTCCCGCTCGAAGGCGGACTGATCCGGACCGCCGAGATGCCCTCGCAACTGCTGGCCCCGCGCGTGGTCTGCGTCAGCGGCTTCGACGAGGTCGTTGATGCCCTCGCCTTCGCCCACCAGGACCGCCAGGCCGTCGTGATCGAACCGCTGATGTGCCCGCAGGGCTGCATCAACGGCCCGGCCGTCGCCTCGGAGCAGCGGCTCTACCATCGGCGAGAGGATCTGATCGATTACGCCGCCGCCAATCCCGGACCGCCCGACCAGCCCCGGACCGAGGGCCTCGACACCGCGTTCGCCGGCCGGCCCGTGGATGAGCACGAGCCCATCGACGAGGACCAGATCCGCGCCGTGATGGAAAAGACCGGCAAGGCCCACGAGGAGGATCAGCTCAACTGCGGGGCGTGCGGCTACGCCTCGTGCCGCGAAAAGGCCATCGCGGTCATCCGCGGACTGGCCGAGCCCGAAATGTGCATCCCGTACATGAAGCGGCTCGCCGAGCAGCGGACCGACCGGATCATCGAAACCACGCCCAACGGCATCGTCATCCTCGACGAACGGCTTAACATCGTGTCGATGAATCCCGCCTTCCGCAAGTTCTTCCTCTGCAGCGCGTCCTTCTGCGGCAAGAACATTTCGTACCTGATGGATCCCGAACTCTTCGAGAAGCTCGTCTCCGGTCAGGAAGAGCGGGTCGAAATGGTGGTCCGCCACGAGAAGTACAAACTCATCTGCCACCAGATCCTCTACGCCCTCCGCGAGGAAAAGAAGTTCATCGGCATCTTCGTCAACATCACCAACAGCCGCCTCAGCCAGGACCGGCTCGAACAGTTCCAGGCCGACACCGTCAGCCAGGCCCGCGAGCTCCTCGAACACCAGATTGGCATGGCCCAGAGGATTGCCGCCTTCCTCGGCGAGAGCACCGCCCGCGGACAGCAACTCGTCGATAACCTCATGCGGCTCGGCGGGCAACCGCCCGAAACCACCACGGAGAAATCCGGCCGATGGCCCTGGGATATACACACGTCGAAATAGCCGTCGTCCAGACCCCCAAGCGGACGGGCGAGCCCTGCGGCGATCTGGTCCTCCAGGAGCGGACCGCCCAGTCCACCACCATCGTCTGCTGCGACGGCATCGGCTCGGGCCTCAAGGCCAATATCGCCGCCACCATGTGCGCGACCCGGATCATGGAACTGCTCCGCTGCGGATTCTCGCTGCGGCGGGCCTTCGCCGCCGCCGCTGAGACCATGAACCGCTCGCGCGATCCGGAGCTCTCATACGCCGCGTTCGCCCTCGCCCGCATCCTCAACAACGGCCAGGCCACCGTGTTGACCTACGACATGCCGCCGCCGGTCTTCGTCGGCAAGATCCAGACGATCGTCCTGCCCCAGCGGACCACCACCATCGAGACCGCCCTGGTCGGTGAATGCCACGCCCACGTCGAACCGGGCGAGGGACTCCTGCTGGTCAGCGACGGAATCACGCAGGCCGGACTCGGTGCGGGACTGGCCGAGGGATGGACCATCGACGGCGTGCGGCACTATGTCGACCGCTGCATCGCCGACCGCATGCCGCTTCACGAGATCCCCCGCGCCGTCCACCGCCAGGCCCTCGATCACTGGAAGAAGCCCGGCGACGACTGCACCGCCGTGCTCGCCTCGTGCCGCCAAGGCAACGTGCTCAACATCCTTACCGGTCCGCCCGCCGACCCCAACAAGGACCTCCAGGTCGTCAAGCGGTTCTGGCGCAGCGAGGGACGCAAGGTCATCTGCGGCGCGACCACCACGCTCGTCGTCGGACGCTGCATGAACCTCAAGCCGCGGGTCGAGCAGAACGCCACCAGCGTGCTCGCCCCGCCCCGCTACGAACTGCCCGGCGTCGATCTGGTCACCGAGGGCGCGGTCACCCTCAACCAGGTTTTCAACGTCCTCGACGAGGACCCCGGCAACTTCGAGGAGGAAAGCGGCGTGACCGAACTGCACGGCCTGCTCCGCGCCGCCGACCGCGTCAATATCATGGTCGGCCGCGCCTCGAACCCCGCCAACCAGGACATCGGCTTCCGCCAGCGCGGCATCCTCTCCCGCACCACCATCGTCCCGCTGATCGCCGCCAAGCTCCGCCACGACGGCAAACTCGTCGTGATCGACTACGTCTGACTCCCGGTCAGCTCCGCGATCGGCGTCGCCCGTCCCGCCGTCAGCGCCGCCGACCGGACGCCCATCGCCAGGCACCCGCGCACGAACGGCTTGGGATCGGCGGTGTTCTCAGCGAACAGGCCGTAGTGCATCGGCGAAGCCGCGACGGGCTTGAGCTGGCCGACCACCTTCAGCGCCTCATCGCCGCTCATGTTGCCCCACCGGCCGTTGATGCAGATCAGCACCAGGTCAATCCGCCGGTCCGCCTCGACCGACACGTCCTCAGCCAGTTCCTCGTGATACTCGCTGTCGCCGCTGACGTAGACCAGCCCGCCCTCCGCCTCGACCAGCAACCCGACCGCCTCGGTCTGCCCGTGATGCGCTATTACCGCCTTGAGCGCGAACGGCCCGACGGTCAGTGACTCGCCGCATCCGACCGTGCGAAGCCGCTGCGGATCGACGCCAAGCTGCCGGCAGCGCTGCATCGCCGCGAACGGCCCGGCGAACAGACACGCCGGCCACCGCTGGGCGATCTGCGGGATTGCCACCGGGTCCAGATGGTCCGGATGGTGGTGCGTGCAGAACACCGCCGCCGGCGAGAGCTTGTTGACCGGCACCGGCGCGGGACACAGGCGCTTCAGCCCGTCCGTCTGTTCCACGAAATCGCTGAGGTACGGATCGACGGCCAGACGCTCGCCGTCCTGCTCGAACACGAACCCGCCCTGGGTCAGCCACGTGATCTCCATCCGGTCCTCCTGTCGCCTCAGCTTCGCAGGAACCGCTCGGTCAACCGCCGATGCCACCGCACGTCCTTCCAGTTCTCGAACTGCGGCTGGCAGTAATTGTGCGGCGTCCAGCCCCACATCCCGTACTCGATCGCGTCGTCCACCGACCACTCAGCCCACTCCAGCAGCCAGCCCCAGTCGATGCCCGGCCGGTCGATCATGTACCACGACGCCCACGACTCGCTGGTGGTCAGCGGCATGCCGCGCTGCTGCGCCCACGCCGCGAACTGCCCCAGCTTGCCCCGCTGACGTGCCCGGAACATCGGCGCCGCCGCCGCGCGCGCCTTGTTGCACCGATCCGAATAGTCCTCGTGCCACGAGTCGTCGGTGAACAGCACCGGCATCCGCTCGTGGAACCGCGTCCGGTGCGTCCATCGCGGGTCGGCGTCGGCGTAAAAATGCACGTCCAGACAGTCGAACTCCACCGGCACGTCAAGCCACCGCACGTCGCCGTGGATCGACGCCGTGAACCGCAGCTCGGGAAACTCCCGCCGCAGCAGGTCCAACGCCTCGTTGAGCTCCCTGGCGATGAACGCCGATTGCGCCCCGCCGAACGCCGGTACGCCCCAGTCGCACCCGGTCGCCTCCTTCATCCGCTCCAGAAACCCCGGGAAAAAGTACGGCACCTCGTTGGCCAGGTCCACGTACACCAGCCCCTCGAAACCGAACCGCCGCTTCCACTCCGTCAGCATCGTCACCCACATCTCCGCCCCTTCGCGGTGATCCTTGGGCCGGCGCAGCGGCTTGGGGCCTCTGGCTTCGTCCATGGGCCACCACGCGCTGACGGTGTAGTGCAGCTTTCGCGAGAGCATCTTCTCGACGAACTCGATGATCCACGCCCCAACCGGCCCTTTCACCGCCGTGTTCCAGTTCCATGGCATCAACGGCTGCTTCGGGTCGGGCCACGAAAGCTCCCGCTCCGGCCGCAACAGGTCGATCCACTGCGGCATCGGATCGAGCCGCAGCGTGTTGTAGCCGCGCTCGATCGCCTCATCCAACACCCTGTCGAAATCCTCGAACGACCCGCCCGGCCCGTGTCGCAGCACGAACGCGTTGTCCCACATCACCAGGGTCAGCCGCCGCGGGTCCAGATGCTCGCGCATGTCGAACGAACCCGCTGTGCCCATCGAACCATCCACTTTCCGAACGCTCGCCTGCTGCTGCGGAAAATCCACGACCAACTCCTTTCAAAATTCCCGAGAACCAATCCGGTTGATCGGTCCTCATGTTGCGATTCGCATTTTCAAACCGTCCGAAATCCGTACAAATCCGCATCCACCATCTCGAACAGCAGATACACCGGCCTGCCCCGCAGCTCCGCGATCCGCCGGCCGCCCTTGAACGCCACCTTCTGTTCGATCCCGTCCGCCTCGATCGGTACGCAATCGTCGAATCCGAATCCCTCGATCAGCCCGCGCGAACTCAGCAGATGCGGCGCCGCACCGGCCGCCCGGCCGTCGAACAGGCTCATCGGTTCGGCCGAACCGATCCCCACCCGTATCCGCCCGCGCGACGCATCGGCGTTGACCTCCAGCGTCTCGCCCTCCAACGTCACCGGCTTGGAGATCAGCACCTCGACAAAGTTGCGCGCCGTCAGGCTCACGTAGCGGTTGCGCTTCTGCACGTACAAGCCGACCTGCTGAGTCTGCAGCCGGTGGCGATAGTAGCTGCTCTGCTCGCGATTGGCCCGAATGCCCAGGTGGTCGCCGCTGATGCACGTGGCGTAGAACCAGTCCTCATCGCCCACCCGCACCGGCGTCGGCCCGCACCAGGCGATCCGGTCGTAGCTGTCCTGCTCCGTGCCGTGCGGAATCCAGTCCTCGCGGCTGGACGTGCGGTCCCACGTCTTGCCGCCGTCGCGGCTGATCGTGATCCGCGTCCCGCCGAACCCCTTGCGGCAGAACGGCCAGTGGTCCGGATGGCCGCCCGGCTGAGCTGGATCGCGCAGAATCGGCCCGCCCTCCGGATGCGTCCGGTCCGAATGGAACCACGCCAGCAACCCAAGCACGACCCCTTCGGTGTGCAGCGGCGTCATGTGCATCGGCTCGTCGTAGCGGTCCTGCCGATGCGGATCCGCGGCGTCCGGATACAGACACGCCTCCGCCGTCCAGCTTTGCAGGTCCTTCGAGCCGAACCGCGCGATCTCCCGCGTCGGCAGCCAGTGCCCGACCACGCCCTGCTCGATCGTCACCCACTCACGGTGAACGTCGTCCCAGAAGTGCAGCATCTTCCGCCGCGGATTAAACTGGCTGCCCGAATCGACCAGCTTGTCCATCCACCGCGGGTCATTGCGAAAGTCCGGGATCGCCGCCGCAAAATACCCCTTCGGCGCCAGATCCCAGTTCGACCCGATCCGAAAGCCCGCATCCGCCTTCGGCGCCAGCCGCAGGGCGTAGCGCCTGGCCGGGTCCGCGACATTGCCCCACTGGCCCAGGTCGGCCACGAAATTAAACGGCACACCCAGGTTGTTCTCCCGCGTGCTCCCCTTCGGCTGAGGAAACGGCGCCGCTGAACGATCCACCTCCGCTGGCCCTTCCACCAGCCGCAGCGAGGGCTTTTCCCACCTCACCCCGTCCGCGCTGGTCGCCAGCGCCACCGCCGCGCTGATATGGTGCGCCCGGTCCACCTTGAACGCCGCGTGGTCCGACCCCTCCGACGGGTTCCACCACATCGCGTTATAGAACGCCTGAAACGTCCCGTCCTTGTCCCGGTGGATGTGGACCGGCGCCGCCCCAGCCGTCTCCCACGGCCGGTCCGCCGCGATCACCACCCCCTTCGCCTTCGGATGGTGCACCACCCGGTCCAACCCGGTCGAGCGGCCCACGACGTAATCGTCAACGAACAGTTGCCAGTGCGACGTGACGGGAACCGGTTCGCCTGTGAACATGATCTGGTCCTTTCACCGTTTCGGCAGAGTATACCGCCGCGGCTCCAGGATTCAACCCGCCATCGGCATCGCGGGAATCAGGCTGAATGGGCGCCGCGAAATCGGCGCTGCCGTCCAGCGGAGAATTCCCCGTCTGCCAGCATGTGTTTCCCTCCCGTGTTGCGGCTGTGCAATGCCCGGATTTCTCTGTCGAAGCGGTGACAATCGGCTTGTTGATGCGCGGACTCGTGATAGAATCCCTCCACAAGCCCGGAGCCGCCCGGTTGCGGATCATCCGGGAAATCCCGGCTGTCTGGAGTGCGTCATGTCCAAGCAGGTGTTGAACGGTGGTTGGGCCATCGTAAGGGATAGAGCCAACGTCGGTCGGCGCGACAGGTGGTTCGACGCGATCCATGAAGGATGCGTCGACGCGGTCGTCCCCGGGATCATCCAGCAGACATTCCCGGACTACCAGGGAGTCGTCTGGTACTACAGGCGGTTCACCGTCCAGAACTCGCCTGAGCCCGATCAGCGGACCATGCTTGCCTTCCGCGCGGTGGACTATCTTGCCGATGTCTGGGTCAACGGCAAGCACGCCGGTCGGCACGAGGGGGGCGAAACCCCGTTTCGTTTCGATATTACGGACCTCGTCGGTCCGCAGCGGGAAAACCTCATCGCGGTGAGAGTCCTCTGTCCCGACGACGAGCCGATCGACGGTATGACGATCGCCAATACCCCCTGCCGAAACTGCCGGAGCTTCAAGGACTTCGCGCCGGGCAGTTCGTTGCGGATCGGCGGGATCCTGCAGGAGGTCAGCCTGCTGGGCGTTCGCGACAAGCGCATCGAGGATTTCTACGTCCGAAGCGACTGCCGTTCCGGCCAAACTCGCGTCGAACTCACCTGCCGCAATGACACGCGGCAAGCGGTCTCCGCGAGAATCACCTCGACGATCTCCGACAAACTCGGCGACGTTCATGACCGCGTCGATCTGGAAGTCGAACTGCCACCCGGCGAATCGGTGCATGCGTTCCACCTTACCGTCGACTCGCCGCGCCGGTGGGACCTGGACGATCCGTTCCTCTACGACGTCACCGCAACCCTGATCGCCGACGGCGGCGAGGACACCAAGACCAAGCGCACGGGCTATCGCGAGTTCTGCGTCAAGAATGGGTACTTCCACCTCAACGGCCGAAGACGGTTCCTCAAGAGCTCTCACACGGGAAACCACTTTCCGATCGGTCAGGTTGTTCCCACGAACATCGAGTTCCTGCGCCGTGATCTGTACTACGCCAAGGCGGCTGGGTTCAACATGATCCGGTTCATCGCCGGCATGCCGCTGGAAGAACAACTGGATTTCTGCGACGAACTGGGCCTGATGGTCTACGAGGAAAACTACGCCGCGTGGCTCCTGGAGGATTCGCCCCAGATGCCGCAGCGCTTCGACTCGGCCCTGCGGGAAATGGTCCTTCGCGACCGCAGCCATCCGAGTGTGACCATCTGGGGAATGCTCAACGAGACGGGAGGGGGCTCCGTATTCGACAGGGCCTACGAGGGGCTCAAGCTCTTGCGCAGCCTGGATCAGGACCGCCTGGTGCTGCTCAGCAGCAGTCGCGGCGAGTGCAACCCCCGAATCGGTTCGATCAGCAATCCCGGCAGCGACCTCTGGCAGTACGAGTGGGGAATGGAAGCTCCGGACGCTGATTTTTCGCGCTCCGCTCCCGAGTCTCCCGCCGCATGGGGCGCGCCCTACTTCCTGGGATACTCGCCCGGCATGGGTGATGTCCACATCTATCCCAGGCTTCCGCTCTCTCCCCGGACTCGCGAATTCCTCAGAACCCTCGGCCACGACAGCAAGCCCATCCTCCTTTCGGAATTCGGCGCCGGCAGCATGATGAACGTCATCGGCGAGTACCATCGCTTCCAGCAGAACGGCGCAAGCGACAAACTGGTGGACATGGGCTGCATACGGGGACTCTGCGAAAAACTCGAGGCGGACTGGCGGCGATTCGGCATGGAGAAGGTCTATCCGGTGCTCGAGGATATGCTCATCGCCAGCCAGGAACTCCAGGTACGCCAGCGGGAAATCGGATTCGATCTGATCCGCGCCAACCCGAAATTCTGCGGCTACAACATGACCGGTCTGCTCGACCACGGCATCACCGGCGAGGGGGCGTGGGACTTCTGGCGAGAGTTCAAACCCGGCATTTTCGACATGCTGCACAAGTGCCACAGCCCCCTGCAGTGGTGCCTGTTCGTTCCCGAAGAACACGTCTACTCCGGCAGGCAGTTCACCGTCGAAGCCGTCCTGGCCAACGAAGACGTCCTGCGCCCGGGAAACTACCCGGTGGTCCTGCAGATCGTAAGCCCCCACGGCGACGTTCTGTGGGAAAAGCGCGCCCGCGCGGTGGTCGATGCGTCCGCGAGCCCGGACTCGTCGCTGGCGATTCCCGTCGCCAAGGAGACCGTCCGCATCTCGGGCGGATCGGGCGAGTACACCTTCCGCGCGTACATGGAAAACGGCGCCAGGCCCGCCGGAGGAAAGGTCAAATTCCATCTCACCAACCCCGAGACGTTCCCGCGAGTCGAGAGCAGCGTCGCCCTCATGGGCATTCCGCGGGAGGTCGAGGAATTCCTCAGCGCGCATGGCGCAGCGTGCAGGCCGCTCGACGCCGAGACGATCGCCGCCAATGACGTCATCCTCATCGGCGATGTCTCAAACATGCAGATCGATCGGAGCGTGTGGGAAAAACTCTTCGACGGCGTCGCCCGTGGGGCCAGAGCGGCGTTCCTCTGCGCCGCGTCGCTGGGGCGGCTGGAGACTCCCGAGGTGCCGAATCACCGGGAGCACGCGTACCAACTCGATCATATCCTGCCGATAGGGGAAGGTCGGTGCTTCTCTTCGTTCGACTGGCTGTATCACAAGGAGTGCATCAACAAACCGCACCCGATCTTCGAAGGTCTCACCCGAGGCATGATGGATTTCGTCTACTATGGCCCGGTCGTGCCGACCTATGTCCTCGACACGCCGCGGGTGCCGGACCAGGTCGTCGCCGCGGCTTTCGCCGTCGCGTACTGCCCGGATCCGGATGGGTATTTCTCCGGCGTGCTGGTCGGTTCATACCGTCACGGCAAAGGCGGCTACACGATATCGACGATGGACATACTCGATAACGTCAATGCGCACCCAGCGGCGGACAGGCTGCTGCTGAACATTGTGAAGTTCCTTGCCGCGGATCGGGGACGGGACTGATCCTGCCTCACGCAGGCTGCCAGGCGTCCGGCGAGAACCCGCGCACTATCGGTCGCCTCCAAACCGGTCCAACTCCTCCCGCCACGACTCGTCCCGCTGCGCGCCCCAGATGTCCGTCTGCGGCAGCAGCAGTTCCGCCAGGTTGCCGCCCGCCAGTTCCTCCGGCAGCGGATAGTGCCGCGCCGGCACCCCGTACGCCAGCGTCCGCTCCGGTACGTCCTTGTTGACCACCGCCCCCGCCCCGATAAACGAATACGCCCCGATCCGCACGCCCGGACAAATCGTGCAGCCGCCGCCGATCGTCACGTGCTCCTCGATCACCGCGCCCGCCACCGGCGCCCGCCGGCGCATCGGAAACTTGTCGTTCAAAAACGTCGTGCCCGGCCCGATGAACACCATCTCGCCGATTCGCGTCGTGCTCGGAATGTACACGTGCGCCATGATCTTGACGCCCGACCCGATCGTGATCCGTCCCTCCAGCGTGCACTTGTGGTACACCACCACGCGGTCGCCGATCGTCGTCTCCGGCCGAATCAGCGCGTGATGCCCGCACGTGAACCGCCGCCCGATCGTCACGTCCGCGTAGATGATCGTGCCCGACTTGACGATCGCCCGCTCCCCGATCCGCGTCTTCTCCCGACAGCCCGGATACTTATAGCCCAGGATCACGTCCGGATCGATCTCGCTGTGCGGGCCCACTTCGTAGAATTGCTCTTCGCCCATGACCTAACCTTTCGAAAGCTGCTTCAATGTCCTGACCGCCTCCTTCGCCAGCGCGTCGCCGGCGGGCTTGCGATACGGCGGCAGAAAACGCGTGTACCGGTAAAACGACGACATGTACTCCCGGTCGCCGGTGTTCGGCCCGTCCGTGATGTAGCCGAACGACCGGTTCATGTACCCGCACGGAATGGTCAGCGCCGTCGGCGAGCCGCGCTTGATCTGACGGCCGATCCCCTGAAACGGCTCCCCGGGAATCCCCACCACCCCCACGTCGCCCAGCCGCAGCACCGCCATCTCCATCGCCAGCGACCGTGCCGCCTTCTCCGCCTTCCCCGTCCGCCGCTGACGCAGCGCCCATCGATACCACGGCGAGATCATTTCCACCAGCGCCGCCCGGTACCGCGGCGAAAGGGCCCGCGGAAAGTTCAACCCCACGCACGTCAGCGTGTGCGGGTCGCCCGCGCTGGCCCGACGAACGAAATCCCGTATCTCCTCCAGGTCCCGCTCCAGCGCCCGCTGAGACGCCAATTGGCCCAGCGGCACCTGGACCGTTCGCATCGCAAAACCCATGTCATGCCGCTGTGACCGGACCAGCCGCTTGGCCGCCTGCACGTAGCTTCGCCCCAGATACCGCCCGAACTGCATCGACCGCGCCACCCCGCCGCAAAACATCTCCTTGGAGTTCACGTCGCCGCAACACCCCTGCAAAAACGCCACCGGCGGCTCGCCGACCGATCCGCAAAAACGCTGGGCCAGCACCTCAGCCGCCACCTGCGGCCACTCGCCGAACGCCACGCTCTGCTCCGGATGATACGCCGTCACCGGATGACCCGTAAACTGCACCAACAGCAGCACAATCCCGCCGCCCGAGTCCTTGAGGCACACCACCGGCGCGTCCGTGTCGATATCCCCGCGAAAGTCCTTGCCCACCAGCCGGCGGTCCTCCTCGCGCATGAAATACGTCGAACCATCCGCCCGGCGGCCCTTGCGGTTGTACGTGATCCGGTCCTCCCGACCCAGACCGTAATGCACCGTCACCTCGCGCAGCTCCGACGCCAGCCGTCCCGCCGTCCTGACCGCGTCGTCCAAGAACCGACGGCCCAACGGCAGCAAGTCGCCCTGGTCGCGCTTTTCCGTGATCTGCGACCACGTCGAATGCGCCGAACGAACCAGCAGCGGAACGCAGTGGTCGTGCGACGAGAACACCAGCACATTCTCCGCCGCCATGCCCGCCCGCTCGGCGATCCGCTCGCGAATCCGCTCCGAGATCGTCTCCTCATCCGTCGAAAACGGCGAGGCCACCAGGCACACCCGAACGCTCCCCTCCTCCAGCAAAACCACCGTCGTCCGCAACGGTCCGACCACCCGCTCGATCACCGCGCCCGTCCGACCGGCCGTCGGATCGCCCACCTTCGAGACCGTCTCAAACGCTCCAGCCGCTGCCCGCACCGATCAACCCTCCGTAAACGTACACGCGTAAACCGCTGCGTTCGACAAATGCAGCCTCAGCCGGATCGACTGACCCACCAGCGACTCCGGCAACTGCTCAGCGTCCCACACCACCGGCATCGCCACGCCGTCGCCGCCGATCGGCCGGCAGCGCTCTTGCTCAAACCCTTCCACCGGTCCGCCGTCCGCCCGCAGCACCTCGACTCGCACCGCCCCCTTCGACGCCTCCGCGTTCAGCGTCAACCGCCGTCCCGGACACCTCAGCACGCTCGTTGTCAGCCGACCTTCGTCCTCGCCCGCCGACCATGCGGCAAAACCGTCGATCCTCAGCCGCGCCAGGCCCAGCCCGGTCTCGCGAATCCCGCCGTGCGGCCCGTTGCATCCGGCATAGAACAGCCACATCTCCTGCCCTCGAATGATCGGCTGCGTCGGGCCGAAAATCACGTGGCTGTCGAACTCGCCCCGCTCGCCGCGCGGGATCAGCGGCTGATGCGCCAGCGGCCGCGTCCAACTCCGCGTATCCGTGCTGATCGCCAACTCCAGATCGCACGTGTCCGGACCCGGATGCTCCGAGAACATCACCGCCATGCCCAGATACAGGTCCTCATACCGAAACACCGGCATCGCGTACGGCTGATACGTCCGCAGTTCCGAGGGCGCCGGCCGAAGCACTACCTCCGCCTCGCTCCAGTGCAAAAAGTCCTCGCTCTCCATTCGCGCGACCACCCGCGTCGGGTCCCACATCCGCGTGAAGCACACGTACCGCCCGCTCCGCTCGTCCCAGAACGCGTTGTTGTGCGTATCGCCCACCATCCCTGTAAGGGCCGAGACGTCCGCCGGCCAACTCCATCGCAGCCCGTCCGCCGAGAACCCGACCCCCAGGCCCCGCTGCTGCGGCGCCGTCCGGCCCGCCTCCACCTCCGAAAACGTCTCCGGCTCGTTCAGATGCACCAGCTTGTACCGCCGCGAAGCGTCCGGATCGTGATCGTCCCGAAACACCCCCGCTCCGTGCACCGACCGGGCCAGCAGGTTGTTCGCCGTCGTCCCGTTGTACGGACACAGTCCCAGCGACGGCTTCTCCCACACCAGGCCGTCCCGCGACTCCGCGTACGCCAGCGCCGTCTCCCTGCCCCACGGCGGCCGCTGAAACCGCACGAATGGGTTGTACCACAGCTTGAACCGTCCCTCCTCGTGCAGCACGTTGAGGTACATGTTGTCCGTCCGCACCTCCCATAGCCGGTCCTGCTCCATCAGGATCCGACCCTCCTTGACCACCCGGCCCGGACCCAGCACCGCCCCTTCCGACCGCTCGACCACCCGCCCGTCCCACAACAGCAGCTTCTTGGCCTGACCCATCGCAGCGTCCTTCCTGCCCTTGATCTTCCAACCTGTCTGAACCAATCGCCCCGATCATACCGGCCCAGCCGGTCCGCAGGCAACGAACACCCGCTTTTTTGCCGACCCTCCCGCATCGTCTCGACTGTGGCCTCAATACCGCCGCCCACGACATTCTGCATTCTGATATCTGCATTCCGCAGTTTCCATTCCATCTTCCAGACCTTCTGACTTCTGGCTTCTGACCCCAGAATTCCCTATAATCCCATCGTCCGGTCCGCCCGGGGGACGGATCTCCCGCCGGCCGATCCGACACAACACGCATAAGGAAGCTCGATGAAGCTCAAACGCGAACTCAACCTCCTGCACGTCTTTTCCATCGCCTCCGGCGGCATGCTCAGCGCCGGCTTCTTCATCCTGCCCGGCATCGCCCACGCCATGACCGGACCCGCCGTCATCGTCTCCTACGTCCTGGCCGGACTCCTCGCCATGACCGGAATGCTCAGCCAGGCCGAACTCGCCTCCGCCATGCCCAAGGCCGGCGGAAGCTACTTCTACGTCACCCGAAGCATGGGTCCGGCCGTCGGAACCATCTACGGCCTGATCACCTGGTTCGCCCTTTGCCTCAAAAGCGCCTTCGCCCTCGTCGGCATCGGGGTCTTCAGCGTCCTGATCCTTCCCGTGCCCCCGCTCCTGATCCTGATCCCCTTGACCGTCCTGTTCGTCGCCGTCAACCTCGTCGGCGTCGAACTCGCCGGACGCATCCAGGTGCTCCTGGTCCTCGGAATCCTCGCCACCCTCCTCGTCTTCTCCGGCCTCGGACTGACCGACATCGACGTCAACTCCTTCACCCCCTTCGCCCCCGGCGGACTGCCCATGGTCCTGGCCACCGCCGGCTTCATCTTCGTCTCCTACGGCGGACTGCTCAAGGTCGCCAGCATCGCCGAAGAGGTCAAAGACCCCGGCCGCGACATCCCCCTCGGCTCGATCTTCGCCCTGCTGACCATCGTCCTGCTCTACACCCTCGTGATCTTCGTCACCGTCGGCGTCCTGAGCCCCCAAGCCCTCAACACCGGCGGACCCGACGGAACCCCCACCCTCACCCCCATCTCCGACGCCGCCGGCGAACTGCTCGGCGAGACCGGACGCATCGTCCTGAGCGTCGCCGCCATCCTCGCCTTCCTCACCGCCTCCAATGCCGGCATTATGGCCGCCTCGCGATTCCCCTTGGCCCTCGCCCGTGACGAGATGCTCCCCGAAGCCTTCGGCCGCATCAGCGACCGCTTCAAAACCCCCATGCTCTCCACCCTCGTCACCGGCGTGATGATCCTCGTGGCCCTCTTCCTCGAGATCAACCTGCTCGTCAAGGCCGCCTCCACCGTGCTGATCCTCTCCTTCGCCTTCACCTGCCTGTCCGTCATCATCCTCCGCGAGAGCCGCCTCCAGAACTACCAGCCGCAGTTCAAGGCCCCGCTCTACCCGTGGATGCAGATCGCCGGCGCCATCGGCTTCGTCCTTCTGCTCCTGGGAATCGGACAGGAGGCCCTCCTGACCAGCATCCTGCTGATGGCCGCCGGCCTCTTCGTCTACTGGTTCTACGGCCGCATCCGCGCCACTCGCGAATTCGCCCTCCTCCACCTGATCGAACGGATCACCGCCAAGGAGCTCACCAGCCACCTGCTCGAAACCGAGCTCAAGGAAATCGTCCGCGAACGCGACGTGATCGTCAAAGACCGATTCGACCACATCATCGAGGAGGACCCCGTCCTCGACGTCGACGAACCGGTCACCGCCGACCAGTTCTTCCGTTTGGCCGCCGACGCCCTCGCCCCGAAGCTCGAAGTTCCGCCCGAAGAGTTCTACCGCCTCCTGATCGCCCGCGAACGCGAAAGCTCCACCGTGCTCAGCCCTTTCCTGGCCATCCCGCACATCGTCATCCCCGGCGAGCACAAGTTCGACATTCTCCTGGCCCGCTGCAAACCCGGCATCGCCTTCTCGGATGACGCCTCCCGCGTCCACACCGTCTTCTGCCTCGTCGGCACCCGCGACGAGCGCCCCTTCCACCTCCGCGCCCTGGCCGCCATCGCCGCCATCGTCCAGGACCCCGACTTCGACCGCCGATGGATGGCCGCCAAGACCAAAGAGTCCCTGCGAGACCTCGTCCTTCTGGGCAAACGCAAACGTCAGGAGTGACCCGACGTGCTGGATCGCCTCAAGTCCATCGGCGGCGGCTTCAAAAGGCAACTGGCCTTCTACCGCCGCGTCATCGCCCATCCTCGCACGCCGCGATTCTCCAGATTCCTTCTCGCCGCTGCCGTGGCCTATGCCCTCCTGCCCTTCGACCTGATCCCGGATTTCATTCCCGTCCTGGGCCACCTCGACGACCTGGTGATCATCCCGCTCCTGGTCATCGCCGCCATGCGGCTGGTTCCCGCCGACGTGCTCGAAGAGTGCCGCAATCCGAAGGATTCCTCCTGAGACCGCCATGATCGACCGCGAAGCCCGCAACATCGCCGCCTACCTGATGACCCGCTACCAGGACGGCCGGATCCCCTTCGATCGCCTCAAAAACGACTGGCCCGACCGGATCGACGACCCGGCCCTCCGTGAGATTCCGCTGCTGCTGCGGCCCGACCTGGCCGTCCGCGAAGCCGACCTGGGTCCGGCACGCAAACCCGCCGAAAAAGGGCCCGCCGCCTGGGAAAAGTGCATCCTCTTCCTCCGCAGCGACCGTGAGTATCGTTGGCCGCCCATCCGCCGATTCGCCCCCGGTGGCCCCCTCTGGTTCATCGCCCTGATCCTCGCCGCCTGGCTGCTGCTGCGATTCCTCGGCTACCGGATCATCCCAGCCGAACTGCTGATCGCCGTCCTGATCCTCGCCTGGCTGATCCCCTGGCTCATCCGACGCTCCGCCGAACCCCAAACCGAACCCGACGGAGACCCCGAAGCCTGGCCCTTCCTCACCCTCGACCACTACCGCCAAACCCGCGATTTATCATGAAACAAAACCCAACGGCCCGTATAAGATTAGAGAAAGCAGTGCCCGCCCCCGCCCCTGGAGGCGAATATCTGCTGTAAACCCCGAAATTAGCGGCAGTTGGAGATGACCATGCAGTTTCGCTCACGCAGAACGTTTGGCGCCGTATCCGTCGTCGTCGGCCTGATCTTCCTCCTGCTGGTCGGCGTTGCCGTCGCCCAGTACGCCCAGACCACCCAGCCCGTCACCCACGTGGCCGCCGACTTCGACTTCTACCGCCCGCCCGCCGACCAAACCCCGCTGCCGATGATCGAGCAGATCAACGTCAAAAACATCATCCTCATGATCGGCGACGGCATGGGCCCTGCCCAGGTCACCGCCGCCCGCATCCTCGGTGCCGGGCCCGACGGCCGGCTCCACATGGACCGCCTGCCCGTCACCGGCGCCATGACCACCCATTCCGCCAACGCCCTGGTCACCTGCTCCGCCGCCGCCGCCACCGCCCTGGCCACCGGCCAAAAAACCAACAACGGCATGCTCTCGCTCCTGCCCGACGGCACCCCCCTGCGAACCATCCTCGAAGCCGCCCGCGACGAAAAGAACATGGCCACCGGCCTGGTCACCGTCTGCACCCCCGCCCACGCCACGCCCGCCGCCTTCGCCGCACACGTCAGCTCCCGCGGTCACCACGCGGAGATCGCCAAACAGATCCTCGATGCCCGGCTCAACGTCCTCTTCGCCAGCATCGGCCTCGCCGAACCTCCCACCGAAGGCGAAGTCAGCGAACGCCGGGCCGCCCTCTGGCTGGCCGAAAACGCCCCCTCCGACGGCTGCCAACTCGCCACCCGCCGCCAGCAACTGGCCGCGCTGAACGCCGACCGCGTCGTCGGCCTCTTCCGCCTCGAAGAACCCCAATTCCGTGACGTCGAACCCACCCTCGCTGAAATGACCCAAAAGGCCATCCAACTCCTCGCCCGCGACCCCGACGGCTTCTTCCTCATGGTCGAAGGCAGCCAGATCGACTGGGCCTGCCACGCCGGCGACGGCCCCGACGCCGTCCGACAAACCCTCCTGTTCGACCAGGCCGTCCAGGTCGCCGCCGACTTCGCCCTCACACACCAGGATACCCTCGTCGTCGTCACCGCCGACCACGAAACCGGCGGCATGGTCATCGCCGGCGGAGACCGCAGCGGCCAGAGCCTCACCCTCAAATGGCCCGACAAACCCGCCGTCGGCTCGCTGTCCCACTCCGGCGTCACCGTCCCGATCTACGCCTTCGGACCCGAAGCCATCCGATTCACCGGACTCCACGACAACGCCGATCTGCCCCGCCTCTTCGCTTCACTGCTCGACATCGACCAGCTCCAACGCGCCCCCGTCGCCCAGCCGGCAACGCCCTGACCACAGAAACCTCCCGCCCATCAAAATTTGAAGCACCGGTTGATGCTGTCCAGTTTTGTGCAAGCCCCGCGCAACACCGGTTGACGCTGTACGCCACACATTAAACTCTTGGCCGCCACCCTCTTCCTTGTGAAGTTTTTCCCAATTCCCTGTTTGCATCCCTCTTAACTTCGGGTATAAGAAGTCCGATTTACACGTTCTGAACCCGGCGGCGCGGTTGGGTCAACGGCAGTGGACGCTGACGCCGCCAAAAGGATCAACTCCATGCTGGGTATCGATGACACATTCGTTTGGTTGGCCTACGTCCTGTGTATCCTGAGCGCCTTGCTGTGCGTCGTGTACGGCTTGGTCAACTGGAACCGCGGCGAAGAGCCGATCGAAAGAGAAGACGTCGACTGGGCCGCCCGGGAAAAACGCATCGAAGAAGAACTCTAGCCTGACCTTCCCGAGCGTCCGACGCTGACTCTTCCCGCATCTTTTCCTGGAGGCATGCCATGACTCTCTTGGCGCAAACTGTCGGACTGCCCGAAGTGATCGTCGTCATTCTCTACCTCGTGATGGTGGGATACCTCGGCTGGCTGGGCTTCCGCCGCACCAGAACCACCGCCGACTACATGATCGCCGGCCGCCAGGTCCACCCCTTCGTCATGGCCATGAGCTACGGCGCTACCTTCATCTCCACCAGCGCCATCGTCGGCTTCGGCGGCGTCGCCGGCCTCTTCGGCATGAGCCTCCTGTGGCTGACCTTCCTGAACATCTTCGTCGGAATCTTTATCGCCTTCGTCGTCCTCGGCGGACCCACCCGCCGGCTGGGACACCGCCTCGACGCCCACACCTTCCCCGAACTCCTCGGCCGCCGATTCCAGAGCAAGTTCATCCAGGTCTTCGGCGGCCTGATCATCTTCTTCTTCATCCCCCTCTACGCCGCCGCCGTCCTCATCGGCGGATGCGTCTTCATCGCCACCCAGTTCAACATCGACTACAACGTCGCCCTCCTCGTTTTCAGTGTCATCATCGCCGCCTACGTCGTGGTCGGAGGCCTCAAGGGCGTCATGTACACCGACGCCCTCCAGGGCTCCATCATGTTCGTGGGCATGTTCATCCTTCTGATCGGTACCTACTGGATGGTCGGAGGCGTCGTCGAAGGCCATCAAACCCTCACCAGCCTCGCCGACCTGGTCCCGGGACCGCTCAAAAACATCGGCCACCAGGGCTGGACTGCCACCCCCGACTTCGGCTTCGGAGACATCAAATACAACCTCTGGTGGATCGTCATCAGCACCATCACCCTCGGCGTCGGCGTCGGCGTCCTCGCCCAGCCCCAGCTCGTCGTCCGATTCATGACCGTCAAAAGCCGAAAAGAACTCAACCGCGCCGTCCTGATCGGCGGAATCTTCATCATCGTCATGACCGGAGTCGCCTTCACCGTCGGAAGCCTCTCCAACGCCTGGTTCGCCACCCACGGCCAGCCGCTGACCGGCCGAGTCGTCAAAATAATCAGTGAAGAAAAGAATCATGCTGTAATTCAACTCATGTCGAAAAACGAAAAAGGTGACTGGGTTGATATCGAGGGCAAGATGGCGCCGGTAGTCCTTGCTGAAGCCGATCCGACCTTGGGCAACGCCACCGTCAGCGGTGAGCAGGTGCCCGTCGTCAACGGCCGAAGCATCTCTATCGTCTACGCCGGTAAGGCTGACGACATCATTCCTGCTTATATCAATAAAGCCATGCCCAAGTACTTCGGCTTGCTCTTTCTCCTGACCCTCCTGGCCGCCGCCATGAGCACCCTGTCCAGCCAGTTCCATGCCCTCGGAACCGCCCTCGGACGCGACGTCGTTGAACAAATCTGGCCGTCCAAAGCCGAAAGCGGGATCAACCGCAGTATGCACATCACGCGAATCGGCATCATCATCGGGATCATCATCGCCGTCGTGATCAGCCATGACCCGGACGAAACCTACATCATCGCCCGCGCCACCGCCATCTTCATGGGCCTCTGCGCCTCAGCCTTCCTGCCCACCTTCGTCGGCGGCCTGTTCTTCCGGCGAATGACCCGCCCCGCGGCCATCGCCTCCATGATCACCGGATTCGTCGTCACCGCCTTCTGGCTCCTGCTCATCAAAGCCCAGGAGGCCGGCGACATCGGACTCGTCCAGATCGTCACCAAGGCCCTCACCGGCGAAGCCAAGACCAGCATCCTCGCCAACTCACCCAACTGGCCGGTCGTCGACCCGATCCTCGTCGCCCTCCCTATCTCGGCCATCGTGGCCGTCGTGGTCAGCCTCTTCACCCAGCCGCCGGACCAAAGCCACTTGGCCCGATGCTTCCACGGTCCGGCTGCCGCAAACAAGGAATCCCGAGCCAAAGCGTTGAGCGCAACGGGAGTGGAATAGTCAGCACAGGAAAGGATTGCAGTATGAGCAAAATCGTGCGAGCGTACCTGTGGACGATGATCGGTGTGGCCGTCCTCCTGGCGTGGACCGGGTCGGCCCTGGCTCAGGAAACCGCCCCGGCGGCCGAACCCGCCGCACCCGCGGTGACCGAACAAGAGGTCATCGAAGTCGAAGTCGTCGAAGAACAAACGCCTCCCCCCCCTCCGCCCAGCGGACTGGAGTTCTCACCCGAAGTCGAGAGCTTCATCGCGCAGCTCAAGCAGCCGGTCCCGTGGTTCAAGTGGGGCGTCGATCAGCGACTCCGCGACGAATACCTCCACAACGTCGTCTTCCTCAACACGCACGACAACCGCGCCCCCGCCGATGAAAACTATGGCCGCTGGCGGACCCGCCTCTGGGGCACCCTCAGCCCGGTCGAGGATATCGACATCAACGCCCGCCTCACCTGGGAGTGGCGAAACTACTGCACGCCGCCCGGCAAGCTCAGCATCAACGCCGAAGAGTCCGAGGTCCTCCTCGACACCGCCAACGTCGTCTGGCACAACATGTTCGGCCAGCCGGTCGACATGGTCGTCGGACGCCAGGATATCGTCCTGGGCAACGGATGGCTCGTCCTCGACGGCACCCCACTCGACGGCTCGCGCACTATCTACTTCGACGCCGTCCGCTTCACCGCCAAACTCGAGGAAAGCAAGACCAACATCGACCTGATCTACATCGACCAGGCCGCCGATCCCAGCGACCGCGTCAAACCCTTCAACGATCAGGACGCCCTCGTCACCGAACAGGACGAACGCGGCGCCATCCTCTGGGTCACCAACAAGTCCCTCGTGCCCAACGCCGAAGTCGGCGGATACTTCATCTACAAGCACATGAACGCCGAAGCCGCCAACGGCGACACCGGCAATATCTACACCTACGGCGGCCGCATCACCGGCGATCTCGACGAACACTGGAACTACTACGCCGAACTCGCCCAGCAGCTCGGACACAAAAACCGCCAGGACGTCTGCGCCCTCGGCTTCAACAGCAAACTGACCTACAAGTTCAACGACAAGTACAACAACCAGCTTCGCGTCGGCTACGAATTCCTCTCCGGCGACGAGCCCGGCACCGACAGCACCAACGAGGCCTGGGACAACCTCTGGGGCCGATGGCCGCAGTTCACCGAAATCCTCATCCGAACCTACACCCGCGAAACCCGCATCGCCCAGGTCACCAACATGCACCGACTCGGCTTCGGCTGGACCGTCTACCCCCATGAAAAAATCGAAATGTGCACCGACTACAACCTCCTCTTCGCCGATGAAAACTCCTACCGCGACCGCTGGGGATTCTCCGACAGCGGATGCTTCCGCGGACAACTCCTGAGCTGGCTCCTCCGCTACAAAATCAACAAGCACGTCAGCGGACACCTCGTCAGCGAGTTCTTCTTCCCCGGCGACTACTACACCGATGAGTCCAACGACCCCGCCGTCTTCCTCCGCGCCGAGGTCGTCCTGAGCCTCTAGTCGCCCAAACAACGCAGCCCGATAAAGCGCCCGGCCAAAACCGGGCGCTTCTTTTTATCCCCCTCCCCTCACGCTCTCAAAAAACTGGATTCCCCTCTCGTTCCCGATACACTCGGTCCACAACCGTCTTGTTTCGGAGACCTCGCGATGTTTCGAACCGCGACCGCCGCCGACACCGACGCCGTCTTAGGGGTCCTGATGGGCGCCTTCGGCTTCCAGGCCGATACCCCAAAGTACCGCCACCTTCGACGCATGCTCCAAAACGCCCCGGACCAGTGGCGGGTCATGCACCACGACGACCGAATCGTCGGAACCGTCCACATCGGCGACAAGCGCCTCC
>JAAYCJ010000047.1 GCA_012729815.1 Phycisphaerae bacterium
TGGCCCAGTCGCAGGAACTGCTGATGGAGTTGAAGGGGTTCGCGGCGGCGGGCAAGCCGGTATTCGCCCATAGTGATACGAGCATGGGGCCCAGCTACATGGTGACGTTGCCGGCGCGGCGGATCGCGATGACTCCGGGCGCGACGCTGATGCTGTTCGGGGTGAATGCCCAGATGCTGTACTTTCGCGGGCTGATGGACAAACTCGGGATCGAGGCCGAGGCGATCCACATGGGGCAGTACAAGCTGGCGGCTGAGCCGTTTACGAACTACGAGCCGTCGGACGAGATGATCGAGCAGCTCACAGCCCTGGTGGACGGCATCTATGGGCAGAGCGTGGCGGCGATCGCGGAAGGGCGCGGTCTGACGGCTGAGCAGGTGCGGGCGCTGATCGACGACGGGCCGTATTTGGCCGAGAACGCGGTGGAGGCGGGACTGATCGACGCGGTGGCCCATCGCAGCGATTTCCTGGAGAGCGTACGGGAGGAGACGGGTGGGTATCTGGTGTACGACTACGGGCGGGCCAAGCCGCCGCAGATACGGCCGGGGCTGGCCGGGCTGATCCAACTGCTGACCTCGTTTGGAGCAGGCGGAGCGGTCGAGGCGGAGAATAAGGTCGCGATCGTGCTGGTGGATGGGATGATCGTGGAGGGCGAGAGCGAGGAGTATTTCGGGGCCGACGGGACAGCGGGCAGCGAGACGCTTCGCAAGGCGTTCCGCGACATCGCCCGCGACCGGACGTACAAGGCGGTGGTGGTTCGGATCGACTCGCCGGGCGGGTCGTCGACGGCCTCGGAGATCATCTGGCAGCAGATTCGCGACGCGGCGGAGGACCTGCCGGTGGCGGTGTCGATGGGATCAGAGGCGGCCAGCGGCGGATACTACATCGCGGTGGCGGGTCAGCGTATTTTCGCGGATTCGGCGACGATCACGGGATCGATCGGGGTGATCACGGGCAAGCCGATCTTCACGGAGATGCTGAACAAGCTCGGGGTCAACACGTTCAGCGTGAGCCGCGGCAAGAACGCGGACCTGTTCGATCCGTTCTCGCGGTTCTCGGAGCACGGGCGCGAGACGCTGCTGCGGCAGATCGAGCGGATTTACGACCTGTTCGTTCAGCGGGTCAGGGAAGGGCGCGGCGAGCGGGTTGAGGACGTGGAACGTCTGGCCACCGGTCGGGTGTATACGGGGGCGGAGGCGGTGGAGCTGGGTCTGGTGGACGAGATCGGCACGCTGGCCGACGCGGTCGACTGGGCGGCGAGCGAGGCGGAGCTGGAGACGTACCAGGCGGTGCTGCTGCCGAAGCCCAAGAGCCTGCCGGAGATCATCCTGGAGAGCATCGGCTACGACGTGGACCCCGAGGCCCGGATGATGGGGCTGGCGGCGGCGCAACTGGCGCCGCAGGGCGGGGTGTTTGGGTCGTTGGCCGCCTATAATCTGCTTGCGGGCGGGCGGATGGATGCGCTGGCCCGCGTGTCGGTGGCGATCCGGCTCCTTGGAAGGGGCGACGCGCTGGCGCTTTGTCCGTGCCGCATCCGATGCGAATGATAGTCTGATGAAAGCAGCGGCTCAAGGAAAATCGAGACTGGCGAAGGCGTGGACGGCGGTGCTGACGTGGCAGAACGCTGTGTACCTGGGCCTCGCGTTGACCAGCGTACTGCTCTACTCGGCGGCGTACCCGCCGGTGGAGTTGTCCGGGCTGGCGTGGGCGGCGCTGACGCCGTGGCTGATGGTGGTTTTCATCTGTCCACCCGGGCGGCAGGTGATCATCAGCGCCATTGCGGGGATGGCGTTTTTCTTTCTGAATGTCTGGTGGATCGCACCGGTCACCATTCCCGGGTATATCACGATGAGCATCTACCTGGGGCTGTACTGGGCGTTGGCGGGTTGGGTGATCCACCGGCTGGTCAGGGTCAACCATTGGCCGGCGTTCGTGGCGGTTCCGGTGGTCTGGGCGGGGCTGGAGTATCTTCGGGCTTGGATGGTCACGGGTTTTCCGTGGTTCTTTCTGGGGCATTCGCAGGTCCGGAACCTGGCGATCATCCAGGTGGCGGATCTGGTGGGGGCGTATGGGGTGACGTTCCTGGTGGCGATGGTCAATGGATTCTTCGCCGAGTTGATTTACCAGGTGTACTCGGGAGGCTGGCGGACGCGGCGCGGGGTGGTGGCGATCGCGGTGGTGCTTCCGCTGTTGAGCGGGGCGTTCATCTATGGAGTCTGGCGGCTGGGACAGGACACGGTGTACGCGGGCCCGCGGCTGGCGGTGGTTCAGGAGGATTTTCCGCTGACCGTCAACGGCGAGAGTCCCAGCCTGGGCAAGTCGCTTTCGGCGCATCTGAAGATTTCGCGTGAAGCGGCAGGGCAGGGCCCGGCGATGATCGTGTGGCCGGAGACGTCGATCGGCATCTCGCTGAATCCGGAATACCGTACGCATCCGACGGAGGACGAGGACCTGCGGGACGTTCAGGGGCTCAGCCAGCAGGTGTACGACGTGCTGAGCGAGCACGCCCGCGAGGCGCAGGCCCATCTGATCGTGGGCGCGATCAGCAAGGAGTTCAACACGCCCGGCACGTATCCGGAGGTCAACAAGTACAACTCGGCCCTGGTCTTCGCGCCGGACGGCGAACTGGCGGATCGCTACGACAAGATTCACCTGGTGCTGTTCGGGGAGTTCGTGCCGTTTCGGTACAGCGTTCCGCCGCTGTACCGGTTCCTCAACGAGAACATGACGCCGTACGGCCAGGGCGGGTATGAGTACAGTCTGACGCACGGGCAGGAGGTCAAGCGGTTTGAGCTGACAGCGGGCGGCGAGAGCTATCGCTACGGGGTGGCGATCTGCTACGAGGACGCGATGGCGTACCTGATCCGGCGGTTTGTCAGTCCGGAGAACGACCGCAAACAGATCGACTTTCTCATCAACATCAGCAACGACGGGTGGTTCAACCACAGCGCGGAGTTGCCGCAGCACTTGCAGATTTGCGCCTTTCGGGCGGTTGAGAACCGTGTGGGCATCGCCAGGTCGGTCAACACGGGGATCAGCGGGTTCATCGACCCGACGGGCCGGATCGATGAGGTGGTGGGCAACGGGGCGTACGGGCGGGGCACGCGCGGATCGGTGGTCCGGGCGATCAAGCTGGACAAGCGGGTTTCTTTTTACAGCCGATACGGCGACTGGTTTGCTATAATCTGCCTGGCGGTGACGGCGGCGGCGGCGGTCAAGGCCGACGCCGCATTCGGGAGAGTTTTGGGTCGAAGGACAACCACAACGCCATGAAACGTCACGGACGATGGTTCATCTGCCTGCTGGTCGGACTGGCGGCGGGATGTGCGCAGGTTCGGCCGCTTGGACCGGTGAATCCCGATCAACTGGCGGTTCGGGCGCGGCTGACTCTGGTCAACGCGATGGACGACCCGTCGCCGTTGATTCGGGCCCATGCGATCGAGGCGTTGGGCGAGGCGGGCCAGAGTTCGTCGGTGCAGTACGTCCTCATGGGATTGAGCGACAAGTATTGGGGCGTACGGTTTGCCGCGTGCATGGCTGTGCTTCGGATGCGGTATGAGCCGGCCAAGGGGTTGCTGGTCGAGAAGACGCGCGACCCGAACCGGTCGGTTCAGGCGGCGGCGGCTGGGGCATTGCACGTGTTGGGCGATCAGCAGTACACGAGCATTCTGGGCGATACGCTGTTCGACAAGGACCCGGTGGTGCGGCGCAACACGGCGATGGTGCTCGGGCGGATGGGCGAGCCGGCGGCCAACAAGCTCCTGAAGCGGGCGCGGCTCCGCGACAAGGACCTGTCGGTCAAGCTCCAGGTGCTCGAGGCGATGACGGTTCTTGGCGATCGGCGGTCGCAGCGCCTGATGCTCAACTACTGCCGCAGCGGATACGACGATGAGATCGCGCTGGCGGTGCTGGCCCTGGGCCAGGCCAACTGCCAGGAGGCCAGGGAGCAGATCGTCTACGTGTTTGAGGATTCGAGCCGTTCCGGTCGTCTGGGGATGCGGCTGCTGTCGGCCCGCGCGTTGGCCATGCTGGGCGATGAGCGAGGTCGCGAGGATGCCCGCGGCGCCCTTGGCTATCGCCGCAGTACCAGTGCGACAGTATCAGCACAGCAAATACGGCATCTGGCCGCGCTGGCACTGGCCGCGATGCCCGATCCGGACGATCTGCCGTACCTTGGGCCGTTACTGGACGATCCGGATCCTGATGTTCGGATCGCCGGCGCGCTGGCGATCCTGAAATCGGCGGGAAAAACGGCGGCGGCGGCGTCGCCCGCGCCTAGAATTTGACACAGCGGCAGTGTACCCGCGTTTGATGTCCGACCCGACGAGTTTCGTATTGAATCGTCGATCCAACAGCAGTAATGTAGGTATATAAAGACACGCAACCCCCGAGGGCTAAAGATGCGCATGACCAACCTTCGCCTTCCCGGTTCCGCCCTTGTTCTGGCCGTGGTTGTGTGGCTGGGCGCCGTTCCCAGCCTGGCCGCTGAGCGATCCAGCTATTTCGACCCGGCGCGGCACATGGGGCTGGACAAGGTCAAACGCGGGATGAAGGGCTACGGCCTGACCGTGTTCGCGGAGAACAAGATCGAGCGGTTCGACGTGGAGATCGTGGACGTGGTCCACAACTTCGGGCCGAAGTTTGACGTGATCCTGGTCAAACTCCGCGGGCACGAGTTGGAGCGGACGGGCGTGATCTCGGGCATGAGCGGATCGCCGGTCTATCTGACCGACCCGGAGGACGGGAACGACAAACTGATCGGGGCGATCGCCTATGGCTGGGAGTTCAACGCGCCCGGTCCGCCGATCGGCGGGGTTCAGCCGATCGAGCACATGCTGGACGTGGACGTGTCGGCCAAGCCGAGCGGTCAGCAGGTGGTTTCGACGCATCGGCCCGGCGTGTTGACGCGGCAGTTGCTCAGCCGTCTGCCCGGAACGAGCCTGATGACCGATGAGGGCCGTCAGGGCCGGTTTGCGATGGCGGGTCTGATCGATTTGACCGACGCGCAGACGCCGGCGGCGGGCGGTTTGTCGAAGGCCGCTTCGTCATTCAACCCGGGTCTGGTTCCTCTGGCGACGCCGCTGAGCGCGGCTGGGCTGGACCGCGGGTTGTTTGCGGCGCTGGCGGAGAGTCTGGGCGGCTACAACATGCTGGCGGTGGCGGCGGGCGGCGCCGGATCGGCGCCGCAAGGCGCGCCGAAGATGGAGCCGGCGGGCGTGCTCGGCATTCCGTTCGTTCAGGGCGACCTGGCGCTGGACGGGATCGGCACGATCACCGAGGTCATCGGCGATAAGGTCTGGGCGTTCGGGCATTCGATGTTCGAGCAGGGCGAAATCGAGATGCCGATCTCCGGCGGCTACATCCACAGCATCATTCCGAACCAGATGTCGTCGTTCAAGTTCGGTTCGTGCGGCGAGCCGATCGGCACGCTGCGCAGCGACGAGCGGGCGGCGGTGCTCGGCGTGGTCGGCAAGAGCCCGAAGATGATCGACCTGTCGGTCCGCGTGGATCTGGACGGGGCCGTTCGCGAGTACAACTACCAGTTGGCCACGCATCACGAGTTTCTGCCGATGCTGACGTTGATCTGCGCGGCGAACTCGATCATGGCCCACCACAACCTGCCCGAGCTGCACACGGTGGAGTACAAGGGCTCGGTGGCGTTCGACGGTCTGGGCCGCATCGAAGTCGGCAGCGTCAGCAGCATGATGTCGATCATGCCGATGCTCACTGACGTGGTGGACCCGATCGACCTGATGCTCAACAACCCGTACTCGCGGGTATTGCCGGACCGGATTGACCTGGACGTCAAGATCCGGCCGGAGTGCTGTCTGACCTCGGTCATCCAGGCCCGCACGGACAAGGAATGCTACAAGCCGGGTGAGACGGTCCGGATCGACCTGGACCTTCAGAAGTACCGTGGCGACCGGTTCAGCCATCGGATCGAGTACACGATTCCGAAGGACCTGCCGGACGGGCGGTACGATCTGGTCTTGGGCGGACTGAACGCGGCGATCCTCGCCGACCGGCAGAACTATCCGCACCTCTACGCCCCACAGTCAAGCCAGGGGTTGTTCCGGCTGGTCGAGCACGTCAGCCGGATACGCGGCGACTGCCTGTACATAGCCCTGAATAACCGCCGATCCGGCATGGGCATCAGCACGCACGCGCTGCCCGATCTGCCGGGCTCGAAGCTGGCACAGTTCGAGGCGGCCGATCCCGGCCTGGTCAAGCGCATCAACTCGTGGCAGGTCGTCACCTTCCCGGCGGATTTCTACATGAGCGGCGTTCAGAAGTTCGCCATCGACGTCTCACGCGAAAAAATCTAGTACCGCAGCTATAGCAGGAGCACAGACGATGAAGAATCTTGCCGTGGCGATGCTCGCCGTGTTGCTGGGCCTCTCGCAGGCCGCCGCCGTTTCCACGAGTTTTTTCGAGGACACCGAGGCGGCGGACTTCAAGAAAGGGCAGTACGAGGACGTCCTGATCAGCAACGCCGGGTATATCGCGCTCGGGCTGACCAGCGAGGTGCTGCTGGGCGACCGGGCGGACGTCAGCGCGGTCTACGCGATCGACCAGCTCAGCGATGGCGCGGTCGTGGCGGGCACCGGTCCGGACGGCAAGGTGTTCAAGCACGTGGACGGGGCGTGGCAGGAGCTCTTCAAGGCCGATCAGCCTTACGTGGTTTCGATGGCGGTTGGCGCTTCGGACAAGCTGTACGTGGGCACGGCGGGCGACCAGGGGTTGATCTATGAGATTGCGCCCGACGGCCAGAGCAAACGGATCTTCCAGCGGGAGGGAGTCAACTACATCTGGGCACTGCTGCTGGTGGATGGCGGCCGACTGCTGGCGGCGACGGGGCCCAACGGGCAGGTGTTCCAGATCGACGAGTCCGGGGCGAGCGAGGTTTTCTCGTGCGAGCAGAAGAACATCATCGCCATGACGGGCGGGCGCGAGGGCATGGTATACCTCGGGACGGACACGGACGGAATTCTGTACGTGCTTGAGCCGGATGGCGGAAAGTACCGCTCGCGGGCATTGTACGACGCGCAGGAAGACCAGATTTCGGCGTTGACCGCCGATCCGGACGGGATCGTCTATTTCGCGACGGCTTCGGGCAAGGCGGCGCCCGGCGAGGCGAGGGCGTTCCTGGAGCGGGCGCCCGGTTCGCCGGCCACGCAGCCGAGCGGCGCGTCGGGCTCGGGGGCGGAGAACTCGGGCAACGCGAACCAAACCACCATGGCGGCTCCGAGCCGTTCGGCCTCGTCATCACCGGCGATGGGGCGAGTGCCTTCGGGCAACGGGAAGCAGAACGCGGTGTACCGGCTGGACCGGCTGGGGTTTGTCAACGAGGTCTACCGCGACCAGCTTGATTTCAACGATCTGCTCTTCCACGACGGCGCGCTGTACGCGGGCACGTGGCCTGACGGCTGGGTGTTTGAGATTCTGCCGGAACGTGAAGAGGTCCGGACGGCGGCCAAGGCCGAGGCGAAATTCGTCTACGATCTGGCGCCGGGACGGAACGACGCGTTGTTGGTGGCGACCGGATCGCCCGGCGGCGTGATACGGCTGGGACCGGGTCTGGCCGGCACGGGCACGTTCACCAGCCAGGTCTTCGACGCCGAGCAGATCGCGGGATGGGGCAACATCTTTGGCGAGTTCGCGGACGCCTGCGCTCCGGATGTCTGTCCGCAGGTCCAGACCCGCAGCAGCGCCATTCAGGATGACGACGACCCGGCCTGGTCGGCTTGGTCGGAGCCGCGGAGCCTTTGCGAGCCGCAGCGGATCCTTTCGCCGAGCGGGCGGTTCATCCAATACAAGATCACGTTCGCTCCGAAGGGCGATGCGACGGCGAGGCTTTCAGCGGTGAAGATCGCATACCTGGTTCCCAATCAGCCGCCGCTGATCGAGAGTCTGCAGGTGCTGCGGCCTGGCGAGCGTCCGGGCGGCAACAAGATGAACAGTGTTCCGCCGCCGCCGCAGCCGCAGCCGAACGGACCGGCGCCGAAGCTGCGTCAGTACAAGCTGATGTGGAAGGCGAGCGACGCCAACGGCGACACCCTCACGTATGACCTGTACGCCCGTCTGGCCGGCGCGCCGTACTGGTTCCGGATCGACCAGGATCTTCAGCCGACGAACTACCAGTGGGATCCGACGGCGGCGCCGGACGGCGAGTACATCTTCAAGGTCGTCGCCTCGGACCGCCAGGACAATCCGCCGGACATGGCGATGGAAAGCGCGCGGGTTTCGGATCCGGTGCTGGTGGACAACACGGCGCCGCGGGTGGTGGGCCTGGAGACGGAGCGGCTTGAGACGGGCGATCTGCTGGTCAAGGCCAATCTGGTGGACGAGCTGTCGCTGATCGAGAAGGCCTACATCCGCATCAACGCGCAGGATGAGTGGCTCTACCTGGCCCCGGCGGACGGGATCTACGACAGCAGGAGCGAGTACGTGGAGACGATCGTGCCGGTTCCGGATGAGGGGCCGGTGCTGATCTCCATCAAGGTTGACGACGACAGCGGCAATACCGGATTTGGCCAGATGATCGTCCCGGAGGCGGTGCCGGTTCCGGCGCAAACGGCGGCGGAGGCCAGCGAGCAGACGTAGGCCGCGGTCCAGATCGGCGTGAACATCAAACATCGCGGCGAGAACTGCTCCGCCAAGGATATGAACCGTTTGCTTTGACGGTGGATCGCCGGCTGGCGATCAGTGCTTGGCGGTTCCGCCGCGTTCCTCGGGCTCGTGCCCTGTGTCGTATCCGTAGTCTTCGTCCATGCGGGTGGGGACGTAGTCCGGAGACTTGGACCTCTCCAATTCTTTTTCATAGGCGTCCAGGACCGCGTCCTGAATCCGCTGACGGCACTGGGGGTTGATCGGGTGCGCCACGTCGGCGTGAAGCTTGACGCGCCCGGTATCGTCCTTGGGAACGCGGGCGTCGGGCAGGCGGGTTCCGCACTCGTTGCAGAATTTGGCCCGCAGATGGTTCTTGGCGCCGCATCGCGGGCACTTGTCGGCGAGCTTGCGGGAGGGCATGGCCACGAAGGGGCCCGACGCACCGTCAATCACCTTGATGTCGCGAACCACGAACTCTCCGTCCAGCGTGACGGTGCAGAAAGCCTTGAGGCGTTCGGCCCTGATGTCCACCAGCTTGACCTTCACTTCGGTTACTTGCATCGTTGAGCCCTCGAGAAGTTCCTCTCCGTCACCATGGGTTGTTTCTGACCAACCAGGTGGCCAGATGCGGGTGTGAGCGATTGATCCGCCGCCTCAGTCGATCGGCCTGGTCGCGAGAGTCGAGGATCGCGAACATGGCCGTTCCCGATCCGGACAGCCGGACGGGCGTTTCCGACAGCGATTCAAGTTCCTCACGAAGCTTGCCCAAATCCTGATTGGCGCGAAAGGCCGCGGCCTCCAGATCGTTGCGGAAACGCTCCGCCGCTTCGGAGGCTCGTTGGCCCGGAAGCTCTCGCGCCAGATCGTCAGCCAGTCCCAAACAGCAGGGATCGCTCACCCGATGGTAACGGTATACCTGTTCTGTCGCCAACCGCTCGACCGGCTGGATGACCACGGCCCAGAAGTCCCAGCCGTCCAGCGGTTCCACCAACTCACCTCGACCCCGGCAGATCGCCATGGGGCCCAGGAGGAAGAATTTGACGTCCGAACCCAGCACCGCGGCGACTTCGCCGAGGCGCTCCGGGTTCAGGTGGAGATCCCAGAGCTCGTTGAGACCCACCAGGGCCGCGGCGGCGTCCGCACTGCCGCCTCCAAGCCCGGCCTGCATGGGAATGTGTTTTTCGAGATGAATCGCTACGGCCGGGCTGACCCTTCCGTACCAAGCCAGCAGCGAGGCGGCCCGGTAGATCAGGTTGCGGCTGTCGGTGGGTACGGCCGGGTCGTCGCAGGTAATCCGGATTCCCGGGTCCGACCGGCAGACGCGCAGCGTGTCAGACAGAGTGATGGTGGTCATCAGGCTTTCGAAGGCGTGATAGCCGTCGGGACGCAATGCGCCCACGGCCAGCGAGAGATTCAACTTGGCCGCGGCACGAACCAACAACTCGCCGTCGACTTGCCGAAGACGCGGTCTTAACGCCACACTGTTGTCCACGTCGCCCTGATGCACGGGGCACATAACGGACCTCGTCAACGAATCGATAGCCACACTGTTATTCCAGGCCTTTTCTCAATCCTCCCGAACGGTCATGTACAGCAGCGAGAGAAACTCCCCGCCGCACATCTCAACATGCGAATCCCCGAGAGGTCTGTCGAAGGTGAATATTCAAAAGAGGTCGCTTGATAACTGATTCTAACAAAAAGATAAGTAGTGTCAACTGGCCACTGGCATTAATTTCAGCGAAAAAACACCAGTAAATGTATTAATGCACGGACATTGCCGATCCGGCTAGGCATATGACAGATTCCTCAATCCATGTAGACCAACGGTCTATTTATTCGAGGGGTTGTCGTCGGTCTGCGGTTTGGGCAATCCCAGGGCGCGATGGTCACGGTTGGCCGCCATGCTGATCCAACTGCAGGTGTGCTTGAGGGCCACGTTCTTGGCGGGTATGAAACTCTGTGCCACCTTGCCCATGCCTCCGGCGTGGTGGGCCTGGCGGTAGATCTTGACCCAGGCGCAAGTGACGCCGGGCCGGACCTCGCATTCGTCGCCGACCTTGGAGCCGCCGCAGGGGCCGTTGGGCAGCTTCTTGGCGCAGGAGGCCTCGACGCAGACGTAGGCGGTCTCCGGAAGGGAGCAGGAGCCGCAACCCTGGCACTGGACCAGTGGGTACTTGCAGGCCCGCTCGAAGCGGTACATGGACCCGCGAAGCCACCGCCGACGGTCGGCACAGAGGCACAGCCGCTGCATCCGGCCGCCGTTGGTCATGCTGCCGCTGAAGAACACATCGTGGATCGCCTGCATGAAACGGTACTTGAGGGACGCGCCGGCCGGGGCGTCGACGGAAGTCTCTTCGCGGAGGTTGAGGCCGTTGCCGTCGGGTTTGAACCAGTAGAAGCCGTTGGCGGGCGCGGTGGCGACGGGTTGGCCTTCCGGCGTCTTCCAGAGCTCTTGCCACTGGGTCCAAAGCTGGTCGCCTGAGCGGGTGGCGGCCATTTCATCGGCGGCGTCGAGGACGGCTTTGATGTTGGCTGGGCTTTTGATCCCGCCGATGTGGACGCCGGCGTAGCCCCAGGTCCGGCAGAGGGCGACCTGGAGGGCGAGGATCCGGGTTCGTCGGCCCTTGCCCTTGTCCGGATCGGACGAGAGGCCTTTGAGGAACTCATGCATCGCCTCGGTGGCGACCACGCCAGGAAGCTCGTCCTGCAGGGCCAGCTTGGCCAGGACAGCGGTCGGCCAGTAGAGGGCCTGAACGATGGGGGCGCCGATGCCCTGGGTCTGGGCGAACAGGATCAACTCGTGGACCTTGCGCATGTCGAGGCCGACCTGGTTGTAGATCGCGTCGCAACCGCGGTCGAGCTTCTTCTGCATCTTGATGTACTGCATGGTCTGGGCGGCGACGGAGTACTTGAATGAACTGACGGCTCCGGCCACAAAGAGGTCCGGGCTGGTCTGCTTGGCGAAGTCAATCGCCTGGACAGAATCGGTGAAGCCGGCGGGAACGAGGATAATGGGGTCCTCGAGTTCGGAGCGAGGTTCGTCACCGGTGATCATCAGGGCGTTTTGCAGGCCGTGGTCGATCAGCCGCTGAAGCTGTTCCCGCAGGTTGTCCTGATTGCGGTTCTTGCCGGAGATGTGGACCAGGGGCATTTTGCCGCTGACGGCGGCGGCGCGGACGGCCAGATCGACGGTGTCGTGGGTGGTCAGCGATGGCACACGATCGGTCAGGGCCATGCCGGCGACGCGAGTGTCCTGGCCGACGAACTCAGCCAGTTTGGCCAGGTCGTCGGCGAAGGGTTCAGCGACGTCGGGGACGGTGTACTCGACGGTGATCGTGAAGGCACCCGACGTTCCCAAGCCCGGTTTGAGCAAGTTTTCCGCACCCATGACATACTCCTCAAGGCGCACAATATCCGCAAGGCCCGGAATACTTTCCGGGTCCACACAATCTTAGGATGGTTTCGGTCGACTGGATCCTCAGCGGATGGTCAGATTCTGTCGCTCCGACCGGCTTCGATATAGTTCATTCCCATCTGATCGAGCCCGAGGATGACCTCGGCGGCCATGACCAGGGGCAACGTTCCTTCGACGGTGGGATCGATGATGACCGAATCGAGACCCGCCCCGATGGCCAGGACCAGGTAGGCCTGGTTGACCCACTTGCGTTTGGGCAAGCCGTAGCTGGAGTTGCTCACGCCGCCGGTGATGTGAAGCTGGGGCCATTTCTGGCGCATCCACCGGATGGCCTGGAGGACGTCGAGGCCGGCGTTGGCCTCGGTATAGACGGCGAGGAAGCAGGGATCGACGTAGATTTCATCGATTTTCTTGCCGGCATCCTGGAGCTTGCCGATCAGTTCCTCGGCCCGCTGCTTGCGGTCGTCGAGGGAGGTCGGGACGCCGGCGTCGCTCATCAGCAGGGCGATGACCCCGCATTCGTGATCCTTGACGAGGGGCAGATACTGCTCGAGACGGTCCTTTTCGAGAGAGACCGAGTTGATGATGGGCTTCTGCTTGACGAGCTTGAGGCCTTCCTGAATGGCTTTGGGATTGGCGCTGTCGAGCACCACGGGAAGGTTGACGGTCTCCTGGACGATTTCGAGGAGCCAGCGGACGGTTTCGATTTCGCCGGTGGGATGTCCGCCGTTGATGTCGAGGTAGGCGGCGCCGGCTTGGGCTTGGATGCTGGCCAGGTCCGCGACGGCGTGGCGATCCCTGGCCTCGATGGCCGCTCCGACCTGTTTGCGCGTCGCGTTGATCTTCTCACCGATGATGATCATCACGTGCTCCTTGATCGCTGGATCGCGGTATGCTGCCGTCGTTGGAATACAGAATACCGGCGTGTCCGCGGGAAGGCAAGCACAAATTATCCAAAGTGGATTTAATTGGGCGAATCGGCGATACTGGGGGATGTGAGGGGATCCTGAGGCGGGCGAATCAAAGAAGCAGAAGCTCCGGTTTCCGGCCGCAAGGGATGGTGCGAACGGGAGCCGGAGCTTACGTTGGGTTCGGAGAACCCAGATCGTCGGGCCTGACTATGCGGGGGCTCCGAGGATTGGGGTGATCAGCAGGGCGAAAACGTCCTCGATGGTCCCCGCGATCACGTTTGACACGGCGGTGCAGACCGCGTCGTTGACGTCACAGTCCAGGCAGGTGCAGCCGGTCATCGCCAGACCCATCACTGCCGCCATCGCTCGAAGTGCGCGAGCCTTCATAGAGTCTCCTTTCGTGAAAACCCGGATCTCAACATTGAGAAACTTATACTGTCAATTTGTCAGGAATGCAACGAAAACCTGACCCGAAGCCGAGAGAGATTCTTACTTAAATGTCTGGGCGCCAATGTGTAACGAAAGTGTCTGGGTCTGCGTGTGTCCTTGCTCGCGGCCCCGTTATGGAATTCACAACCTTTTATCCTGCCTACGTTTAAGCCGCAGTTCGGTGTCCCTGCCTTGATGCTGCTATCAGTGTTAGTTACACTTTCGTCACTTGTCGGTAGGGGACTGCAGAATATTCTCCGGTTTCGCCGTGTCACCTGGGTGGGCTCCGGATATCCGTGGCCACGTTGTTACCACGCCCACGAGAGGGCCATGCCGCCCCAGAACTGGTCTTCAAGCCCGGTGTGCTCGGCCGATTCGGTAGGGCAGGTGTAGAAGAGCATGCCGCTGATGGCCACGGTTCCGGCCCATTCGGGCAGATGGAGCAGGGAGGTCATGTCGTAGGTCAGGTCGAGGCCCAGCTGGGTGTAGGCGTAGCGGAAGTCATGGTCGTCAGTGCCCAGGAGGGGTCCCAGGTAGCTGCCGTCGATGGCGAAGATCGCTGAGGGAGTCAACACCAGGTCGTCAGTGAGGGCAAAGGGGTGATTGATTCCAAACTCCATCCAGGCGCCGCGGGCGAGTTGCATGTCGTGGGCGAGGAAGAAGGACGGGTTGAGGATGCCGTCTTCGCCTTCGTAGCCGACCGATCGCCACATCCAGGCGTCGTTGTGCTCGAGCCTGACGAACCACTCGTGGGTCCGGTCGTTGTCGCCGACGCCCTGGACGTTGGGGAACACGAACATGGTCCATCCGAGGGTGGCGGTGGTGGCGATCCGTTCGAGGTCGTAGCTCCACCAGATGGTGTAGTCGATTTCCTGAGTGTTGTCGGAGGTGGTCGGGTTGATCTTCTCCTGGTCGGCATACCACTCGAAGAAAGTGTCAAACCCGACGGTGCCGTACTTGCCGCCTTCGCCCAAGGGGACACCCATGGTGGTGACGAGCTGATGATTGGGCTTTTCCCGGCCTTCCCTCTCGTATTCGGAGAAGTTGATGCCGCGGAAGATGTAGTCGCTGAGCAGATAGGAGGTAACTCCCAGGCCGACGGGCCTTCCCGCTTGCGGCTCCTCGACCGCGGTTTGGGGCTCGGTCACTTCTTCGACCCCTTCGGTCAGGCCAGGTTCCTTGACCTCTTCGCCGACGGCCGGAGCGGCCAAGGCGGCCAGCAGCAACAGGACCGCCGGAGCGGTCAGGGAGGGACAGTTACGCAGGTTCGATCTCATCAGAGTGCCTCCAAAAACTCGCGGACACCAAGGCGCCGGTTGCCGCGACCGTACGGCACGGTTGCGGTGTTGACGCCAGTCAGCGGCCGATGCCGGCCGTGATAGCACCATCAGGGACTGCCGTCCGCCGACCGCTGAGGGCGACGGGCGTCCGCTCCGCTTGGTGGCGAAGCCGTCGCGTTAGTGAATAGCAACGGCTGTGCCAGAGGCTGGAAAAAGAATCCAGAGCCTGTTACGGCACCAGAGAGGCAGCTTGGCGGCTTGATGATGGTGGCGACGTTGTACGGTTTTGTAGCCGGCGGGCTCGGATCGACGTTTTTGTCGATGTCAGCGACCGGACAGGATCAGCCAGTCATTGCCGACCATTTCCGTCGTCACAGCCATTCGGCGTGGATCGGTAAATCTGACGCTGACGGGGCAGTCGCGGCCGTGGAGGGCCTGGGACCAGTCCAGGGAGGTCCACCCCTGGGGTACGAGCAGTTCGATGCGGTCGTAGACTTCGAACATGGCGTTGGCCAGGAAGATGGTTTTGACGTCGGCTGAGGAGCGAGCGGAGATGTAGACCCACGGTGCTTCGACCAGACGGGGCAGGTTGGCGGCTGCCCCAAGTTCTTCGAGCCATTGGTCAAGCCAGAGCTTTCGGAATCGCGTGTAGAGGCGGATCGGCGGTGGCAGGGGGGTGGGCAGGACGATGCCTTTGCCGCCGCGGTCATTGGCGTAGGCGTAGCTGCCCGTACCGAGCGGCTGGAGGTCGGCGTCCAGGACACGGGTCTTGGGTTGGGCGGATGGGGCGGTCTGATAGAGGGCGATCCGGTAATCGGGATCCTCGTCGATCGCGTTGATGCTGGCGCGCTGCGGGACCCTGTCCGGCGGGACTTCGAGGGCTTCTTCAAGGATGAAGGGGCGCTCGTGGTGGCCCAGACGGGTGAGGGCTTCCAGACCGATCAGTCGGCCGAGGCCGCGCCGGTGGATAATCTCAGCGGCGATCGCATCGAGGAGGACGGTGTTGTGGGAAAGCAGGTTCTCGAGGGTGTCCTGGGCGAAGGTCCAGACGGAGGGTCCGGCCAGCGCGCAGAGGCGGTCAGGGCCGATGCGGTCACAGCGGGTTTGGACCGTGCAAGGATAACCGCAGGCCTGGAGATAGGTGAACCATCCGTAGTGAATGGTTGGGATGTGGAATGGGTTGGGCGAGCCGGAACCCGGAGCGGCTGAGGCGGTTCCCAGCGGTTGGAGGCAGAGGACACCGAGCGGTTGAGTGTCGCGGACCTGTTCCCGGAGAGTCAGGAGCTTGTCCTTCTGCGCGGCAAGCATGGGAGCGACCGTCGGTTCACTGACCGGTCCGCTGCCCAGGAAATCGAGCACGTCGAGGGTCAGGCCGTCGCAGCCGCCTTCGATGGCGAAGGCCATCTGCATGGCGGTCTGCTGCGAGGACTTGGTGAAGCGGGACGTGGGGGCGTTTTCGAGTTCGAAGAAGGTTTTGGTCCCTCTGGGCAGGGCGTTGAGGGTGGCTGAAAGGTTGCCAGCGGGGTCGATGATCCCGTTGCGGCTGGCTTCGGCGTATCCGGCGGCGTGGGGGCGGACCGGAACCCGTTGCGGACCGCCGAGGGTTTCGATGAGAGTGGCCCAGTCGCGGCCTTCGACGTCGTGGCAGGCCATGTGGCTGGTCATGAGGCCGAGCGTGATCCGCGGGTCGATGGCGTCCATGGCCTGACGAAGCTGACGGGCGATGTCGATCTGGGTTCGGCTCATCAGTCGCTGCCAGATGAGGCGGTCGCCGTGGACCTTGTCGGCGGCGTTGAGGTTGGCCAGCAGTTCCTGGCGGCTGGCCGCCTCGGCGCCGCAGCGGCGGAGTTCGCGGATGTGCTCGTCGCAGAAGCACCCGCCCCAGGCCCCGTAGCCGTGGTTGTGGAAGCGGAAGTCATCCTCGATCCAGAGGGTTCGAAAACCGGCTCCGGCGAAATCGGTGAAGGCGTTGACGAAGAGCCTCTGCCACTGCGGGCAGAGCGGGCAGGCGACGGAGAGGCAGGTCTGGCCGGTGTCGAGGACCATGCGGCGATAGTGGAGATCCAGACTGCGGCGGCCGCGGTCGATGTGCAGGAGGGTGTGCCAGGGGTTGATGCTGGCGGCCAGGCCGGCCTGCTCGACGATGGCTTTGGCCTCGGCGGCGAAGTCGAGCCAGGGGCGGTAGTCGCTCTGGCGCCACTGGCCGCGGTTGTACTCCTCGGGCAGGAGGAAGAACATGACTTCGTCAATTTTGGCGTCGCGGCAGAACTGCTGGAGGCGGTGCAGACGCTGCGGTCTGACCTCGACGGGCTCTGGCGGCAGTGAATAGCGGATGATGTAGAGATTCGGCCGGTTCATGATTGATGGTCCTCGATCAAGATCTCCGGCCATTATATCGTTTGGTCGGGCGGCGTCGAGGGCGAAGCGTTTCGGCTGCAGTTTTCGCTGTCGCACTGGTGTTTTTTTACTTACAATAACAATAGGCCTAGAATTCCTTGGGCGGGCTTGTGGCGGACCGATGCGAAGGCGGACTTATCGGACGGTGTGACGGGGAATCATCGGACGGTTCCCGTCGTGGATCAGGATAAGGAGTATCGGCATGAATACGAGCGGCACCGGTATATCGGCCCTGGTCGAGCGCCAGATGCGGGCGTGGGAACTGGCCCGCGAACGCTCGCGGAAGGAAGGGGAGGCGCCCTGCGCCAAACCGGTGAAGTTCTACATCGCGATCTCACGCGAGTGCGGCGCCTCCGACGACGCGATTGTGCCTCTGGTGGTCGAACGGACGGGATTCCAGAAGTTCGACAAGGAGATTCTCAACTACATGGCCGGCGAGGACGACATCCGGCACAAGCTGTACGAGACGCTGGACGACCGGACGGTCGGATGGATCGAGGACGTGGCCAGTTCACTGACGTTTGGGCCGGCGGTGGGACAGGTGGAGTACTTCAAGCGGTTGTCGCGAGCCCTGCTGGCGATTTGCCACAACACGCACGCGATCATCCTGGGTCGCGGGGCGAACTTCGTTTTGCCGCGGGCGTGCGGGTTGGCGGTGCGTCTGGTGGCGCCGGAGGACTACCGGCTGGAGCGTTACGCGAAGGCGACCGGATTGGACGCCAAGGAGGCCAAGCGGGAGATGCGGAAGGTGGACGCCAGCCGCAGCCAGTTCATCGAGACGCACTTCGGCAAGTACGCCTACGACCCGCGGCGGTACGACCTGGTGGTCAATGTGGCGCAGTTCGGCGTCGTCGAGGCGGCGGACCTAATCGTCCACGCCGCGCGGGCCAAGGCCGGCGAGGAATTGAGGCTGCCGGTGGAGTCGAGCACCTGAGAGGAATGGCATGGGACGAGCAAGCAATCGGCGGAAGCTGAGCTACAAGCCGGTGATCATCGTGGCCGCGGTGGCGTTTCCGGTGTTGGCGTTGATGGCGTGGGCGTTGTGGCCGAGGCCGGAGGAGAAACTGGTTTTCGAGAAGGGGCCGGATTTTGCGGCGGTGCTCAGCGAGCACGGGACGTTTCACGTCGGGTGGGCGACGAACGCGGAGTCTCACTCCATGCTGTTCTACCGTTTCGAGCCGGGTCAATCGTACCGGACGATCGCTTCGGGGCCGGCGCGGGAGCACCGGGTGGCGGTGCCGGGTCGGGCGGGCCAGCAGGTGGAGTTCCACGTCGAGGCTTCAGGGTTGAGGCAGACGATTGATTCCGACGTATACCGGGTGACGCTTGAGGTCCCACCCGCCAGTCAGGCCGCCGGGCCGTAGCAGGATTCATGGACCCTCACAGCCTGGATAAGCTGGAATTCGAAGCCGTCAAGTCCGTTCTCGCCCGGCACGCCCGTTGCGAACTGGGACGCAAGCTGATCGGCCACCTTCAACCGGCGAATCGGGAGAAGCTGGTGCATCTGTGGCTGGAGGAGACGGACCAGATGGTTCAGGCCCTGGCGCTGTCGGGTCCGCCTCCGCTGGGTGGAGCGAGCGACGTGGCGGGGCTGGTTCAGCGGATTCAGCCGGGGTCGGGGCTGAGCGGGGAGGAATTCTACCTGGTCGGCCAGACGCTTCGTGCGACGCACTACGTTCAGGCGTACCTGGCGAATCTGCCGGCGGAACTGGTCCACCTGCATCAGCTTGGCGAGCGGATCGGCGATTTCCAGGCCTTGGCGTGGCGGATCGATGAGGTCGTCGAGGCGTCGGGACGGGTCAAGGACACCGCGAGCGAGAAGCTGCTGAAGATTCGCACGGCGATCGAGGACCATCGGCGACGGGTGCGCAAGATTTTCGATCGACTGGTCCGGACGCCGTCGGTGGTCAAGGTGCTGCAATATCCCAACTGGACGTTTCAGGGCGATCGGATGGTGCTGCCGGTCAGCGCCAACTATCGCCAGCAGATTCCGGGCATCGTCCACCGCAGCAGCGACAGCGGGGCGACGCTGTTCATCGAGCCGTCGGAGGCGGTCGAACTGAACAACGCGATCATCCAGTTCGGGCAGGAGGAGCAGCAGGAGGTGTCGCGGATCTTCTGGGAACTGTCGCGGCTGATCCATCTGAATCGAGATGAGATTCTGGTGGCGATCCGGGCGCTGGCCCGGCTGGACATGCTGACGGCGAAGGCGGCGTACGCGGTGAAGCGTCGGTGCGTACGGCCGGAGATCAGCCGGGATGGGTTGGTGCGGCTGTGGCAGGCGCGGCATCCGCTGCTGGTCGAGTTGTTCGATCAGGAAGGCAAGGGGCGGGAGGTGGTGCCGATCGACGTGCGGTTGGGCGATGATTTCGACATGCTGGTGATCACCGGGCCGAACACGGGCGGCAAGACGGTGGCTCTCAAGACGGTGGGCCTGATGGTGCTGATGGCGCAGGCGGGGATGTTCATTCCCGCCGGGCCGGGCTCGGTGCTGCCGGTTTTTGACAACGTCTTTATCGACGTGGGCGACGAGCAGTCGCTCCAGCAGTCGCTGAGCACGTTCAGCTCGCACCTGACGCGGATTCTGCACATTCTGCGTTGCGCCACGCCGTCGAGTCTGGTGTTGATCGACGAACTGGGCGCGGGCACCGACCCGGACGAAGGGGCGGCGATCGGGCAGGCGATTCTGGATGAGCTGCTGGGTCGCAAGACGCGGGCGATGGTGAGCACGCACCTCAGTCCACTTAAGAGCTACGCGTACCGGCGCCCGCGGGCGGACAACGCAGCGGTGGAATTCGATCCGCAGACGCTGCGGGCGACCTACCGGCTGCACATCGGCGAGCCGGGCAATTCGAACGCGTTGATTATCGCGGAGCACCTGGGCGCGTCGAAGCGGCTGTTGGAGCGGGCTCGCGGCTACGTATCGCAACGGGTCAAGGCGTTCCAGCAGGCGATCGACGCTGCGGTCGGATCGCGGCGTGAGGCGGAGCAGGCTCGCCGCCTGGCCCAGGCGGCGGAGCATCAGGCACGCCAGCGGGAGCAGGAACTGCAGTCGCGGATCGAGCAGGTCGACCGCGAGCGCGAGGCGTATCGCCGGTGGCTCGAGTGGGTCAATTCGTTGAAGGCGGGGCAGCGGGTGTTCATCAGGAACATGCGGCGGGAAGGGACGGTGGTGCGGATGGAGTTGCACAAGCAGCAGGCGCTGGTGAACGTCGGGCGTCTGGCGGCGGAGGTGCCGATCAAGGAGTTGGCGGAACCGGCCTCCGTCGAGGAGGCGAAGGGGTGATCGGCGCATGGCTGGTCCGCAGAATTGATGGGACGCATGGCTGACGATCTTAAGGAGACAATCCGGCAGGCGGCGTTTGAATTGGGGTTCGATCTGGCGGGTATTTCGGCGCCGAGAGTCGAGTCGCGGTATCGCGAGGCGTATCTGGACTGGATCGAGCGGGGGCGGCAGGGCGGGATGGGCTACATGGCGCAGAATCTCGATAAGCGGCTCGATCCGGGCCGGCTCGTGGCTGGGGTTCGGTCGGTGCTTTGTCTGGGAAGCAGCTACCATCAGGAGGCGGCGACCCCGGATGGCGGCGGGCGGGTGGCGATGTATGCGTGGGGAAGGGACTATCATCGAGTGCTCAAGGACCGGTTGCGGCGGTTGGCCGTGCGGCTGAGCGGGATGGCGGGGCGGGAGGTGCGGTATCGGGCGTTTGTCGATAGTGCGCCGGTGCTGGAGAAGGCGTTGGCGGAGCAGGCGGGACTAGGATGGATCGGGTCGAACGGGTGCCTGATCAACCGGCGGCTCGGTTCGTTCTTCTTTCTGGCTGAGTTGTTTGCTGACCTGGAACTGCCGGTTGACCAGCCGGCGAAAAACCACTGCGGTGCGTGCCGCAGATGTGTGGATGCGTGTCCGACCGGGGCGATTGTCGCGCCGGGCGTGGTGGATGCGCGGCGGTGCATTTCGTATTTGACGATCGAGCATCGGGATCGGATCGATCCGACGCTGGCTGGGAAGGTCGGGCCCTGGATCTTCGGCTGTGATGCGTGTCAGGCGGTCTGTCCCTTCAACCGCTTCGCCAAGCCAACCCGAATTGACGAGTTTCGGCAGCACCGCTTGGGTCCGCGGATTGATCCGGCGGAGGCGGCGCGATGGACGGACGAGCAGTATGAAGCCCGCACCGCCGGTTCCGCCGGTGCTCGCGCGACGCTGGAGATGTGGCGGCGCAATGCCGGTCTTGTCGCCGGGCCGGGCGATTGACGTTCCTGACAGGCTCTGATAGCATGCCCGCGGTTGATCGCGCGTCTTGTTTGCGCGAGCACGGATTGGACGGAGCATGGTCATGAGGGTTGGTGCGGCGGTCGTTGATATCACTCCGGAAGTCGGCTGCGAGCTGTCGGGGTATGTGGCGCGGGTTCAGCCGTCGGTGGGCGTGCACAGCCGGCTGTTCCTTCGGGCGCTGCGTATTGACGACGGGACGACGCGGTTGCTGTGGCTTCACGGCGATCTGGTGGGTTTGGACGCGGAACTGGCGGCGGCGATCAAGGCGCGGGTCGGAGCGGTGGTGAATCTGCCGCCGGAGCACATCGTGGTGTCGGCGACGCACACGCATGCGGGCCCGTGCACGATCAAACTCATCAACTGCGGCGACTACGATGAGGCGTACGCCGAGCGGCTTTGCCGGTGGTGCGTGGAGGCCGGCCGGCGGGCGATGGAAAAGCCGGTGGACGTCGAGATGCGGTTCGCGCAGGTCCGGTGCGATCTGGCGGTGGATCGGCGCCAGCAGGCGTCGGCCCATACAGACCCGGTTCTGGGCGTTCTGGCGTTCTGCCGTCCGGACGGCGGCTGTGTCGCGGTGGTGGCGAACTATGCGATGCACAACGTCGCGCTGGGACCGGAGAACCGGCATATCAGCGGCGATGTGGCTGGACAGGCGGTGGCCAGGCTTCAAGAGCGGCTGGCGGGACGGCCGGTGGTGCTGTTTACCAACGGGGCGTGCGGGAACCTGAATCCGCCGAGTCGTGCGGATTTCGAGCAGGCGGAACGGTGGGGCGATCAGTTGGCTCAGACGGTTGCGGAGGCACTTGACCGCAGTGAACGGACGTCAGATCAGCGTCTGCGGGTCGCTTCTGATGTTGTGGATGTTCCGCTGGACGCGATGGACGCCTCGGCGATCGAGGCGGTGGTTGACCGGCTGGAGCGTGGCTGTTGCGGGCAGACCGGGTACGTGGCGGACCGGATTCGCGAGGCGGGGCGGATCTGGCGGCGGCGGATGCTGGAGCGGATCGAGTCGGGCAAGTTGCCGACGTCCGCGCGGATGCCTCTGACGGTGGTGTCGTTGGGCGGGACGGTTTGGCCATGCCTGCCGGCGGAGGTTTTTTCGATCATGACAGCTCAGCTTCGGGAGGCGTGCGCACGACCGTTGCAGTTGGTGGGTTTTGCCAACGGGGATATCGGGTATCTGCCGACGCGGCAGGCGTACAAGGAGGGCGGATACGAGACGGAGTCGGCGTTTGTATTCTACGATTCGTTTCGGCCGGCGGTGGGGGCGTTTGAGGATGTGCGGGATCGGATCGTAAGGTTGATCGGGTCGGTGTAGCGGAGCATCGCGGAGGCGTCGCGGTTATCCGGTGTAGCAGACGCCGGCGACGGCGCCGGTCATCATGGAGGCGATGGTGCCGGCCAGGAGAGCCCGCCAGGCGACTTTGGCCAGGTCTTTTCTGCGTTCGGGCACGAGGGCGGCGGTGCCCCCGATATAGATTGCGACGGAGGCGACGTGGGCGAAGCCGCAAAGGGCGTAGACGGAGATGAGGGCGGCGCGCGGACCGATCAGGCCGTCGCGGGTCCAGGCCGCCAGGCGGTTGTAGCTGACGACCTCGGTGGCGATGGTGCGGGTGCCGAGCAGCTCGGCGACCTTGTCGGCGTCGTCCCAGGGAACGCCCATCATCAGGGCGAAAGGGCGGAACGCGTAGCCGAGCAGCGTCTCCAATTGCACATTGGCCAGCCAGCCGAGCAGAGAATTGGCCACCGCGAGCAGGCCGAGGAACGCGATGAGCAGGGCGACGATGCCGACGATCAGGCGGACGCCGTCCATGGCCCCGTTGATGACGGCGTCGGTGGCGCTGCTGTGACCGGCGGTGTGGACGGGCGGAACGTGGCCCATGGTCTCGGGTCGGCCGTCTTCGGGCCAGACCAGTTTGGCGGCGACGAGTGCGGCAGGGGCGCCGAGGACGGAGGCGGCCATGAGGTGGCCGGCGGCGTCTTCGACCACGCCGGTCAGGTAGGCCACGTAGAGGGCCAGGATGTTGGTGGCCACGGTAGAGAGGCCGGCGGTCATCAGGGCATGGAGCTCCGAGTCGGTCATCTTCAGAAGGTAGGGTCGGATAGCGGTCGCCGATTCGACGCCGGTGAAGATCTGGCCGGCGGTGTACAAGGCCTCGGCCCCGGAGACCCGCATGGTCCTGGCGAAGACCCAGGCGAACGCGCGGACCACAGCGGGCAGGATCCGCAGGTAGTAGAGCAGGGCCATGAAGGCGGAGAAAAAGATGATGACGGGAAAGCCCTGGAAAATCAGGAAGAAGCCCAACGACCGCCGATCCGGCGGGCTGATCGCCAGGTTGCCGAAGACGAACTCGACGCCTTCATTGCCCAGGGCGATCAGGCGGACGATGGTTTGACCGGCGGCCCAGAGGGCGTCGCGACCGACCGGTGACTGGAAGACGAACAGGCCGAACGCCAGTTGCAGGACGGTGGCCCAGACGATCAGCCGCCAGTTGACGTTGCGCCGGTTGCGCGAGACCGCCCACGCGGTCGCCATCAGTCCGAAGAGCCCAGCCAGACTTACCAGGTTGTAGATCGTCACGTTCGTCTCCGCCATTCGCCGTTTTGCCGCTTGCCCTGCCAGTATCCAGCGGGTGGTTGCGGGTGTCAAGGATTGCGGTCGCGGCTTGACTATCAGGCGATGCCGCCGTAATGTGAGCGGCGGTTGCGGCGCCGGAGCTTTTTCCGAGGGTCATCATGATTGAGGAAGGCAGGACGTTTGTCTACGGGACTCACTACTGGCGGCCGCCCACGCCGCTGCGAGATACGCACGAGCGGAACCTGGCCCACATCAAGCACGACCTGGGGTTTGACCTCGTCAAGTTCCGGATGCTGTGGAACTGGCACCATCGGGAGCCGGAGCGGTTCGCGTTCGACGAAGTCCACGAGATGTTCGACATCTGCGACCGGATCGGGCTGGCGGTGCTGATCGAGGTGAACCTGGAGTCGGCGCCATACTGGCTGGAGCGGGTTCATCCGGAGGCGAGGTACGTCAACGCCAACGGCCGGGCGATCGAACTGGGCAGCCAGGAGGCGACGCCGGGCGGCGGGCATCCGGGATTGTGCTTTCACCATCCGACGGTGGTCGAAGAGGCCCAGAGGTATCTGGTGCGGTTGGTGGACGAGTTCAAGGGGCGGCCCAGCCTGTACGCCTATGACTGCTGGAACGAGCCGCACCTGGAGCCGGCGTGGTGCAATATGATGTGGGGAAACACGGGCGATTTCACATTCTGCTACTGCGACGGTTCGCGGCGGGAGTTTCGGCAGTGGCTCCAGGGCGTCTACGGTGAGATCGACGTGTTCAACGAGGCGTGGGGCCGGGCGTACACGGATTTCGAGCAGGTCAGTCCGCCGATTCTGCAGGGGAACTATGCCGACTGGCTGGACTGGTTTCGGTTCTGGTTCGATTCACTGGCCGAGAACATGGCCTGGCGGGTGCGGACGATCAAGGGACGCGATCCGAATCGGCAGGTCATCAGCCATTCCGGCGCGGTGCCGCCGGTGTTGCCGCGGGCGGGCGCGGTGATCCACAACTGGAAGTTCGCCGAGCCGGTGGACAAGTGGGGTACGAGCTTCGCGCCGCAGGCGTTCGGCTGGCCGCTCTCGACGTGCGCAATGGTGGCCGAGGTGACGCGCGGGGCGGCGCGGGGCAAGGACTTCTGGATCAGCGAAATGCCGGGCGGGGCGTCGAACATACGCGGTTTCCGCCGGAGTTGGCCGCCGCAGCCGGAACACTACCGGCTGTGGAACTGGTTGACGGCGGCTCACGGATCGCGAGGAACGATGCACTGGTCGTATCTGCCGGAGCGGACGGGCCAGGAGGCGGGCGGGTACGGGATGATGCGGCCGGACGGGACGGACAATCCGCGGTCGTTGGCGATCGCCGAGACAGCGCGGCGGCTGAAGCGGCACGAGGACGTGATCATGGGCTGGACGCCTCCGACGCAGGTGGCGGTGCTGTACGATCCGGACATATCGAGCCTGCTGTTCGCAATGGAGTTGACGGATGAGAGGTACGGCAAGACGCACACCGGGTACTACCGGGCGATCTGGTCGGCGGACCTGCTGGCGCGGTATCTGACGCCGGAGACGCTGGATGACGTGCGCGAGCCGGTGCTGATCGCGCCGATGATGCTGGTGATGGACGATGCGACAGCGGAGAAGCTGGCACGGTACGTACGGGACGGCGGGACGCTGATCCTGGAGACGCGGACCGGGCTTTTCGACCGGCACGGGTACATGCGGGCGACGCTGCCGGCGGGGGCGCTGGCGGAAGCGGCGGGCGTGGTCGAGGGCGAAGCGGTCTGTTCGGATCCGGAGAACCAGCCGACGGTTCCGACCGCGGACGGGCGGATTCTGGTCGATCCGGACGCCGACCTGCCCGATCTGGACCCGATTTCGCTGGGTCCGCCGATCGCGTTCAGCGAACCGGTCAAGACCTCGGTTCGGGCACATGGCTACCTTGCCCCGCTGGAACTGCGCGGAGCGAGGCCGATCGCGGCGTGGGGGAGCCTGACGCTTGGCGCTCACCATGCGTACGGGCGTGGGCAGGTGTATACGATCGGCACGTACCTGGGACTGGCGATGGACAAGCGGATCGCCGAAGCGGTGGACCTCGTGCGGACGATCCTGTTGAGGCACGCGAGGCCGGTCGTTCGCGGCAACCGGCTTCGGCCGCGGATGATCGGAGATGGCGAGCGGGCGATTCTGGCGGTGTTCAACGACCATCGGCGCGAGGCGGTCACGGAGGCGGTGCCGGTTCCGGAGCGGTATATGATGGCGACGGATCTGTATACGCGTGAGGCGGTGGCCGTGGTCGGTCAGGCCGTGGAGTTGACGGTTCCGGCTGAGGATTGCCGGATTCTGCTGCTGGAGCGGTGAGGGACGTTTGCCCTGTCGTTTTGCGTTTGATTCGCCTTTGGGCGGCATTTAACATGGGTGAAATACACGGGTAATCACGGGGGTGTTGAGATGGAAAAGCGAATTCTGACCCGAGAGCAGGTCCGCAGCATCGACAAGCGGGCGGTCGACGAATACGAGATGCCCAGCATCATCCTGATGGAGAATGCCGGGCGGAGCGCAGCCGACCTGATCCGGGCCGACTACGACAAGCTGGCTGTCAAGCGGGTAGCGGTCTTTGCCGGACCGGGCAACAACGGCGGCGACGGGTTTGTGATCGCCCGGCACCTGCATAACGCCGGATGGCGGGTGCGGGTCATTCTGACGGTTGCCGAGTCGCAGCTCAAGGGCGACGCGCAGACGAACTACCGGATCATCCGGCACGCGGCAATTCCGATCGAGACGGTTGACGTCGCGGATGGGACGCTTAAGTGGACGGAACTGGTGGTCGACGCGCTGTTGGGGACGGGGTTTTCCGGCGAGGTGCGTTCGCCGCTGGATGAGTTGATCGACAAGATCAACGACTCGGGCAAACCGGTGATCGCGGTGGACACGCCGTCGGGCTTGGACTGCCAGACGGGCTGGCCAGCCAGGAGCGCCATTCGGGCGTCGATGACGGTGACGTTCGTCGCGATCAAGTCGGGTCTGGTCGAGCAGACCGCACAAGGATACGTGGGCAACGTGGTGACGGCGGATATCGGAGTACCGAAGGAACTGATCGACAAAGTCACCGCGGGCGGGTCCTGATCGGCTTGGTTTTGGCGGGCGCAGTCGCTCGGGGCAAAAGCGTTGCCATCGGCCGGGTTCGGTCTTATGATAGGGGGGTCTTGTGAACCAGGAGGCAGACTATGGCTGGTTTGGGCGTGAATATCGACCACGTCGCGACGGTTCGTCAGGCCCGTCGGACGGATGAACCCGATCCGGTATGGGCGGCCGTCGAGGCGGAACTCGGCGGGGCCGACGGGATCACCGTGCACCTGCGCGAGGACCGGCGGCACATCAATGACCGGGACGTCGAGCTGCTGCGGCGGACGGTGGCGGTCAAGCTGAACCTGGAGATGTCGATCCAGCCGAAGATCGTATCGATCGCGGCCGACGTGAAACCCGACCAGTGCACTCTGGTGCCTGAAAAGCGAGAGGAGATCACGACCGAGGGCGGCTTGGACGTGGTGAAGCTCAAACGGCGGGTCGGTGTGGCGGTGGACCGGCTGCACAAGGCCGGGTGCGAAGTCAGCGCGTTCATCGAGCCGGCCGAGGATCAGCTTCGGACGTGCGCCAATCTCGGATTCGATGCGGTGGAACTGTGGACCGGTGGTTTCGCGAATGCCAAAACCTCCAGGGCCAGGCAACTGGCCCTGGGGGCGCTGGCCAAGTCGCTCGACCTGGGCCTGGAACTGGGGCTGGTGGTTCACGGCGGGCACGGACTGACGTATCGGAATATCGAGCCGGTGGCGCGGATGCCCGGTTTTGCCGAATTCAATATCGGCCATACGATCATTTCGCGGGCGGTCTTTGTCGGCCTCCGTGAGGCGGTTCGCCAGATGAAGGAACTGCTGATCCGGTTTGGGCCGAAGTAGGTTTTCGATCTTTGGAGGTTACGACAGAGATGTTCAGCGGAACGTACGTCGCGCTGGTTACGCCGTTCAAGAACGGCAAGGTCGATTTCAACACGCTCGATCGGCTGGTGGACATGCACGTGGAGGCGGGAATCGCCGGAGTCGTCCCGTGCGGGACGACCGGCGAATCGCCTACGCTCGACCACCAGGAGCACGATCAGGTCATCGAACGCGTGGTCAAGCGGGCGGGCAAGCGGATCCACGTGATGGCGGGGACCGGGTCGAACTCGACGGCCGAGGCGATCCAACTTACCAAACACGCGGAGGCGGCGGGTGCGGACAGTTCGCTCCAGGTCGCCCCGTACTACAACAAGCCGACGCAGAAGGGGCTCTACGAGCACTACAAAGCGATCGCGGAGTCGACGTCGTTGCCGATCGTGATCTACAACATTCCCGGCCGATGCGGCGTCGAGATTGCGGTCGAGACGCTGGTCGAGCTGTCGAGGATCAAGAACATCGTCGCGGTCAAGCACGCGACCGGTTCGATGGACGGGGCCTCAGCCCTGCGGACGGCGTGTGACCTGGAGATCCTCTCGGGCGACGATTCGATGACGCTGCCGCTGATGAGCATCGGCGGGACGGGCGTGATCTCGGTGATCGCCAACGTCGTCCCCGGCGACGTGAAGGCGATGACGGACGCGGCGTTGGCCGGCGACTTCCGGACGGCGGAGCGGCTTCACCGCAAGATGTTCGCCCTGGCCAAGGGCATGCTGTCGCTGGCGACAAATCCGATCCCGGTGAAGTCGGCGATGGCGATGCTGGGAATGTGTGAGGGAGAGCTTCGACTGCCGCTGTGGCCGATGGATGAGCCGCAGCAGAAGAAGCTGCGGGCGGCGTTGGTGGAGTATGGGTTGCTCAAGGGATGAAAGAACCTTTTAGAAGGGGAGATACATGTCCAGGTACAGACGGCTGTTGGTGCTGATCGCGATGCCGGTGGTTCTGTCGGGCTGCTCGACTGCGGCCAAGGAGGCCTACTATACGGTTCGCGGTCCGCAGGCGAACGTTCTGGTCATTCGTCCGGTGGCGGATACCCTGGCCGGGTATGACAGTTTCACCGTCGAGCCGATCGTCAGCGAGTTGGAGGGGGTGCTGCCGGCTGGGACGCCGCAGCTCGTCCAGGATCGGATCGCGGTCCGGCTCCAGCGCAAGACGCGGTTGGAGAACACCGGCTCGAGGCCGATCGTGATCAAGGGGCAGATCGTGTACGCCGAGATCAAGGGGATCGGCGGCACGCTGGCCAGTCCGGGACAGGAGTTGGTCTGCCACATCGCCCTGTTCGACTCGGCTGACAACCTGCTGGGCTGGGCCGCCATCGCGGGCAAGACCAAATCGCGCGTGCGCGGAACGCTGGACGAGGACGCCTTGGCCGAAGGGGTCGCCAAAGGGGTCGAGGAGTGGCTGACCGACAACGGCGTTCCGGACCGTGAAGAGGACAAGGAGTAGCCGTCGTAGCGGCACAGAACGCGTGGAAGACGGGGAGACCTGCCCGGAGAGCGGATTCGCATCGAAACCGCCGGCCGTTCCTGCTACAATTGGCGTGTTCGTTTACGACGGCGTTCCGGAGAGCCAAGATGTCCAAGACCCCCTATTCCGCATTCGCGAACGGTAACCTGATCCTGCGCGACCTGCTGGCGATCGACCGGACGGTGCTGGCCAACGAGCGGACGTACCTGGCGTACGTCCGGACGGCGCTGGCGTTGATCATCACCGGGGCGTCGTTCATTCACTTTCTTAACTGGATTCCGGGGCAACTGGTCGGCTGGGCGATGGTCCCGATGGGCGTGGTCATCCTGGTCATCGGAACATGGCGATATCGCCAGGTCAAGATCGACATTGAGCAGGTTCGCAACCTGCCTCCGCATCCCAACTATGCCGCAACCGGGCAGAAAACCGGCGACGAGGCGGATATTTAACCCCACTTCTGAAGGTTCACCGACATGAAAACGATGCATCTGATCTGCAATGCGCACCTGGACCCCGTCTGGCTGTGGCAATGGCCGGAGGGCGCAGCCGAGGCGGTTTCGACATTCCGCGTGGCCGCCGACCTGTGCGAGCGGTTCGACGCCTTCATCTTCAACCACAATGAGGTGATCCTGTACCGCTGGGTTGAGGAGTACGAGCCGCCGTTGTTCGCCCGCATCCAGGACCTGGTGCGCCGCGGACGGTGGCACATCATGGGCGGATGGCATCTTCAGCCGGACTGCAATATGCCGTGCGGCGAGTCGTTCGTCCGGCAGGGCCTGACGGGCTTGGGCTATTTCCGCGAGAAGTTTGGCATCCGGCCGACCACGGCGATCAACTTCGATCCGTTCGGCCACTCGCGCGGGTTGGTCCAGATTCTGGCGAAGCTCGGGTACGATTCGTACCTGATCTGCCGGCCGGACCAGCGGCAGTGTCCGCTGCCCGCGGACGTGTTTCGGTGGGTCGGGCTGGACGGTTCCACATTGGTGGTTCATCGTTCGGCCGGCTACAATTCGCACCTGGGCCAGTCGCGTGAGAGAGTGGAGAGCCATCTGCGCGACCAGGCGGAGCGGGCGGTCGGCATGACGCTGTGGGGAGTGGGGAACCACGGCGGCGGGCCGTCGCGGTTGGACCTGGAGCAGTTGACGGAACTGATCGGCCGTACGCAGGAGCCGGCGATCCGTCACTCGACGCCGGAGGCGTACTTCGCCGAGCTGCGCGAGGGCGGTCCGGACCTGCCGCGGGTGGAGAAAGACCTGAATCCGTTCTCGGTCGGTTGCTATACATCGCAGATCCGCGTCAAGCAGGGGCACAGGCGCCTTGAGAACGAGCTGTACGCGACGGAAAAGATGCTTAGCGCCGCGGCGCTGCAGGGGCTGCTCGCGTATCCGCGGGCGGAGCTGGACGAGGCCCTGGCGGACCTGTTGACCTGCCAGTTCCACGACATCCTGCCGGGTTCGTCGATCGAGCCGGCCGAGGCGGACGCCCTGCGCCTGATGGATCATGGGCTGGAGATTCTCTCCCGCCTCAAGGCGCGGGCGTTCTTCGCGCTCGCCTCGGGCCAGCCGAAGGCCGAGCCGGACCACTACCCGATCCTCGTTTACAACCCGCATCCATTCCCGGTCGAGGCGGTGCTTGAGGCCGAATTTCAGCTTGCCGACCAGAATTGGAAAGACGAGTTCTCCATGCCGGTGGTGTGCCGCGACGGCGAGTCAACGCCGTGCCAGCCGGAAAAGGAGGAGGCAAACCTCAACCTCGATTGGCGCAAACGCACGGTGTTCTCGGCCACGCTGGCCCCTTCGCAGATGAACCGGTTCGACTGCACGATCAAGGTTCTGCCGCGAAAGCCAAAACCGAGCGTCAAGGCCCGCGAGGGCATCTTTGCGTTCGAGACGGACGACCTGGACGTTGCCATCGGTGCGCGGACGGGACTGATCGAGCGCTGCCGCATCGGCGGAGTCGACGTCCTGAAAGCCGGAGCGGGCGCGGGTCTGGTGATCGCCGACAACGAGGACTCGTGGGGAATGACGGTCGATCGGTTCGAGGAGGTCGTCGGGGCTTTCAAGCTCGCCTCAGCCGGGCAGGCGGCGAAGATCGCGGGCGTTCGCAGGACGCGACTGGCCCCGGTGCGGGTGATTGAGGACGGCGACGTTCGCACCGTCATCGAATCGATCTTCGTCTACGGCAACTCGGCGCTGGTGCAGCGGTACAAGCTGCCGAAGCGCGGGCGGCAAATCGAGTTGGAGCTTCGGGTCCATTGGAACGAGAGGAACCGAATGCTCAAACTGACGCTGCCCAACATGCTGGAAGGGATCGAGTTCATCGGGCAGACCGCCTATGGCCATCAGCCGTTGCCCGCCGACGGACGCGAGGCGGTGGCCCAGAAGTGGGTGGCGGTGCTGGACCAGCGGCGCGACGTGGCGCTGACGTGCATCAACGAAGGGACGTACGGATGCGACTGCCGCGACGGCGAATTGCGGCTTTCGCTGCTGCGGTCGGCGGCCTATTCCGGCCACCCGATCCTGGATCGGCCCATCGTCCCGCAGGATCGGTACCTCTCGCGGATCGACCAGGGTCTGCGGACGTTCCGACTCGTCCTCTCAGCCGGTCCGGTTGAAGGCGAGTTGGAGACGATCGATCGCCGCGCGCTGGCGTACAACGAGAAGCCGTACGTTCTGGCGTTTTCGCCGTCGGGTCAGGGCAAGACGCTCGAGTCGCTGGCGACACTGTCGGATATGGCGGTGCAGATCGCCGCGTTCAAGATGGCGGAGAAGGGCGACGCCTTTGTCATCCGTCTGTTCAACCCGACCGCCGGGCCTCGTCGGACGACGTTGCGGCTGCCGATCCTCAACTTGGAACAAGACGTTTCGCTGTCGGCTTTTGAGATCCGGACGCTGAAGCTTGACGCGAAGGCGCGGACGCTGGCCGAGTCGACATTGCTTGAGGACTGAGCCGGATCGGCTAGTCCAGCAGGTGGCCCATCTTGGTCTTCTTGGTGGCCTGGTAGTGCCGGTTAGCGGCCTGCGGCGGGATCTGGATCGGGGCCTGTCCGACCACCTTAAGGCCGTAGACTTCGAGACGCGAAGTCTTCTTGGGGTTGTTGGTGAGGATCCGCACCTGTCGGCAGCCGAGGTCGCGGAGGATCTGGGCGCCGATGCCGTAGTCGCGCCGGTCGGCTGCGAACCCGAGTCGCAGGTTGGCCTCGACGGTGTCCAAGCCGCGTTCCTGGAGGGCGTAGGCGTGGAGCTTGTTGGCCAGGCCGATGCCGCGCCCCTCCTGCCTCAGGTAGACGACCGCCCCTTCGCCAGCCTCGGCGATCATCTTCATGGCGGACTGCAACTGCTCGCCGCAGTCGCACCGCATCGAGGCGAACACGTCGCCGGTGAGGCACTCCGAGTGGACCCGCACGAGGACCGGACGGTCGACCACCACCGGTTCGCCCTGCTCGTCGAGGCGGCCCAGTTCGCCCATCGAAAGGGCCACGTGCGTGTGCTCGTCGGCCGGGCAGTGGTAGGCGGTCAGTTTGAACTCGCCGAACGGCGTGGGCAGGCTGACCTGTTCGATTCGTTTGACCAGGTGTTCCCGCTGCATCCGGTGCTGGATCAGGTCGGCCACGGAGCATATCCGCAGGCCGTGGCGCGTGGCGAACTCGATCAGGTCGCCCATGCGGGCCATGGTGCCGTCTTCGTTCATGATCTCAATGATGACCGCAGCGGGCTTGAGGCCGGCCAGGCGCGCCAGGTCGACCGAACCTTCGGTCTGGCCGGCTCGCACGAGCACGCCGCCGTCGCGGGCTCGCAGAGGGTTGATATGCCCGGGCCGGGTGAAGTCGGCGGCTTTGGCGTCGTCGGCGACCGCCCGCAGAATCGTCGTGGCGCGGTCGGAGGCGGAGACGCCGGTGGTCACGCCGAAACGGGGAGCGGCGTCGATGGTCACGGTGAACGCGGTGGCCATGGGGGCTGAGTTGTCCGGAGTCTGCGGATAGAGGTTCAGGCGGTCGCACATCTCAGCGGACATGGCCAGGCACAGGACGCCGCGGGCGTGCTTGAGCATGAAATTGACAAACTCCGGGCGCATCGCCTCAGCGGCGCAGACCAGGTCGCCTTCGTTCTCGCGGTGCTCGTCATCCACGAGGATGATCATCCGTCCGGCAGCCAGGTCGGCGGCGGCCTCGTCCACGGTCGCGAATACGTCTTTTCCGTTGTCGTCGGGGGTGGTCATGGCTTACTCCACGGCATTCGCTCAAAAACAAAATTATAGCGGAAAACCGCCCGGATTTCGATACGGTCGCTTGAACCGGTCTTAATAAAACGTTAACATAATTCCTCCGAGGAGGTACCGCCATGAGCCTGTTCCTTTCCGCTGCGACGTTTTCTGAGAACTACGAGGTCTTTACCCGACTGGTGTTTGCCGTGGCCGCCGGGGCGTTGGTGGGCATCGAGCGGGAGTATCACGGTCGTCCGGCGGGTCTTCGGACGCACATCCTGGTGACGCTTGGGGCCGCCTTGGTGGCGGTGATTTCCACGGAGCTTCCGACGATGAGCCTGGGGTCGCAGGAGACGCTGCGGGTCGATCCGGGCCGGATTGCCGCGGGCGTGGTCACCGGCATCGGCTTTTTGGGCGCCGGAGCGATCATCCGTATCGGCGTGACCGCCCGCGGTCTGACCACGGCGGCGTCGCTGTGGTGCATGGCCGGAGTGGGCATGGCCTTTGGGTTCGGTTTCCACGTGGTTGGCTCGGCGGCCGTGGTGCTGGTTCTGATCACGCTGTTTCTGATCGGGGCGGCGGAAAAGGGGATTGCGCGGCACTGGTACAAGACGGTGGAGGTGACGGTCGATGGGCCGATGAGCCACATCGATGACTTGAACGGGCGGTTCAAGAAGCACGACTGGCGGATCATCGACCTGAAGATCAGCAAGCGCAAGGAAGAGCCGGTTCTGAAGCTGGCCTATGACATGCGGCTGAACGCCAAGCACGACGTTGAGACGCTGGTTGGCGTGCTCAGCGAAGTCGACTTCGTGCGAGATTTCAGCGTCAGTTGATCGACCGGCCGGGTAGGATCAAACCTCGCTGTCTTTGTTTGGGATGCGCCCGTGTCTGAGAACCTCACATTGCCGGCCGGCGGGTTCGGCCCGCGTCAACTCGACTATCAATGGTACGATGCCATCCGCGCCGAGTTGGTGCGCGGGCGGATCGCGGGGGCCGGGCGGGTGCTCGACGTGGGCTGCGGATGCGGCGGGACGTTGTTGGGGTTGGCCAAGCGCATCGAGGAAGGGGTCGGCGTCGATATCGACGGCAATGAGATCGCCCATGCCGAACGGGCCCGCAAGCGGCGCAAGGTTCGGAACGTGCGATTTGAGGTGGCGGACGCGGCGGAGCTTCCGTTTGCCGCGGGGAGTTTCGATGCGGTGCTCCTGCTGGGCGACGTGCTGACGTTTGCCGGTCTGTATGGCAAGCACGAGCGGGTGGTCAGTGAGGTGCGGCGGGTGCTGCGGACCGGCGGCGTGGCGGTCCATGAGAGCACCAATTGGGATTGGGCGTATCGCAATTCGCCGACGAGGGGCGTTTCGTTCGGGCGAACCGGCGACGGCGGATTCACGATGCTCCGCGGGCGCCGGAGCGAAGCGGGGCTTGAGGTCGGCCGGGAGTATCGCGTGCGGCCGGACACGCGGCTGCACCGATGGCTCGCCGGCCAGGAGTGGCCGCGGGATGATCGGGCCAGGTTGCAGATGGACGAAGCGGCGGCAATCTCGCAGCGGGATTTGGAGTTCGTGGGCCTGCGGCGATGCCGGCATTACCGCGGTCGGGATCTGATTCGTTTGTATCGCCGGGCCGGGTTCGGCGAGGTCAGGACGGTGGCCTACGGCCAGACGTACGACATCGCGGTGGAAGCGGGCCTCGACGAGGAGTTGTGGCCGGATCAGCGGGAGGCCCTGGCCAAAGCGGAGGCGGCGATCGTTTCGAGGTTGAGCCTCGGTAGCGGACCGTGGCTGTTTCTGACGGCCAGGTGAAGCCGGTATGACGCTTTGTGAGCCGGAGCAGGACATGGACGTGAGACGGTCGGCGGATTTCTACAACGCAGCGGGAGTTTGCGAGATGACCGATCCGGCCAGTGAGGCGTCGGCGTTCGCGGTCCAGAAGGTCCACGAGCCGCTGGCCCGGGAGATCCGGCCGGGCATGCGAACGCTCGATCTGGGCTGTAACGCCGGGCGGTTCTGCTTTGCCATGGAGGAGATGGGGGCGGTTCCGGTTGGGATCGACTGTGCGAATGTTCCGCTGGAGCATGCGCGGTTGCTGGCGGCAAAGCGGGGGAGCAGGTGCCGGTTCGTTCTGGGCGATCTGAACCACCTGCCGTTCGGGCCGGACGCGTTCGATCTGGCGGTATTCCCGCAGAACATCATCGAGCACAGCTACGATGCGGTTGATCGTCTGGCCGCTCGATTGACGACGGTGCTTCGCCCGGGTGGGAAGTTGTGCGTCTCGGCCAGAGACGAATTGCTCAAGCATGGTGGCGATCGGGAGTTCCTGGATCGCTACGATGCGGCGACGGGCAGAGTTGCTACGGTGTACACGATTCCCGGGAAGGGTGAGTTCGAGGGGAGCTGCCACTTCTGGACGGCGGCGTTCGCCGTTCACGTGATCGGCCGGCGCCTGAGGCCGACAACGGTCCGGCAGTTGCCGAACGGCCTGTTCTGGCTGGTCTTTGTCAACGACA
>JAAYCJ010000048.1 GCA_012729815.1 Phycisphaerae bacterium
GACGACATCGACCGGACCGACAGCAACACCCTCCTGACCTTTCACGGCGACAGGAACCTCTACTACCTGATCGACTTCGACAGCAGTCTGGGCCTCTGGCAGGGCCGGGCCAAGCTGCCCTGGATGGGACACCGCCACGCCTGGGACCCCAACTGGGTCCTCCTGAGCACCATCGGCCTCGCGCCCAATCCCATCATCCACCACGAGCCCGTCTCCGACGCCGTCGGGCTCCTCTACGCCGATGACTTCGACCCCTTCGCCTGGAAACAGCAGATCGCCAACTCCGCCTTCCGCCTGATGGCCAGGTCGGATGCCGAATGGATCGCCCGCCGCATGGCCCAAGTCAGCCGCGAACAGTTGGCCGCCATCGTCCACGCCGCCCGGTACAGCAATCCCGAAGACGAACGCTACGTCCTCGAGACCCTCATGGCCCGGCGGGTCGTCATCCTGAAACAGCTTGGCATCGAGCCGATCCCGTCGCCAACCCAGCCGCCCGTCGTCAGCGCCCAATAGCTTCCAGAGGAACCTCTCCCATGCACCTCGAAAGCAAAGAACTCGTCGGCCGCTCTCCCGGTCCCGGTACGATCGTCTGGTGCCGCTCGTGCTACACCCGCGCCGCCGGCTTCGAGAAACTCCGCTGCCGCGACATCCAGACCATCAGCGATTTCTCCGACGGCGAGCAGTACCAGTTCTCCGATGACAACGGCCGGACCTGGTCAGCGCCCACCGACCGCGCCGTCGGCGTCTTCGCCTTCGCCGATCCTGCCAGCGACCTGTTTCTGGCCATCCGCTCCGAGTGCGTCCTGCCGCCGGACACGCCGCGCGAGGATGCTCGCGACTTCCAGCACAAAAGCTACCTTTGGTATCGCGTCTGCGACGACGGCGGACGAACCGCGATCATCGACGAGCAGATCATCCAGCGCGGCCCGAACTACAACGCGCAGCACCCTTGCGAAGGCGTGCACGTCGGCCGCAACGGCATGCTCGCCTGCATGGGCGGCGAACCGATGCGCACCCGCGCGGGCCAGATCCTGATCCCCATTCAAATCATCCCCCCGCTTGGACCTGACGGCCAGCCCAACAATCCCACCGGCGGCTTTACCTACGGCGACGGAGCCGTCCTGATTGGTACCTGGACTCCCGACCACCGGATCGAATGGGACCTCTCCGAGATGCTCGTCCACGATCCGAACAAGTCCACCCGCGGCACGGACGAGATGACGCTGGCCGAAATGCCCGACGGCCGGATTCTGGCGGTCATCCGCGGCAGCAACGACGTCCGGCCCGAACTGCCCGGCTACAAGTGGTACACCGTCTCACAAGACGGCGGGCATAGCTGGGCGCCGATGCAACCGTGGACGTTCACCGACGGCTCACCCTTCTTCTCGCCCGCCAGTTGCTCCAAACTCCTGTCGCACTCCAATGGGCATGTTTATTGGATCGGCAACCTCTGTTCCGAGAATCCTCGCGGCAACCATCCGCGCCACCCGCTGGTGATCGGCCTGGTCGATCCCGAGAGCTTGCTGCTCATCGAGGACAGCCTGTTCACCGTCGCCGAACGCCAGGCGAACGACCACCCGCTGATCCAGTTCTCCAACTTCTTTGCCTATGAGGATCGCGAGACGTCAGCCATCCACATCGACCTGACGCCGATCTTTCCCGTCGGCCCCAACGACACCCAGTGGACCGGCGACGCCTACGTCTACCGCATCGCGGTCTGATGGAGCACTGCGTCTACCCGATGTAGAGCCCTTCGACCCGAACCTGCAGCCCTTCCCTGCCGCGATTCAGGAAGTTGACCAGCCCGCTGTGCCGCCACTGCAGCATGCAGCGGTGCGGCATGAACCAGTAGCGCATGCCGATCTTCAGCTCCGAACGGGCCTCGCGAACCAGCCCCTCATACGCCTCGGCCACGTAGTAGCCCACGTCCTTGTACGACTTGGTGCGAGGGCCCAGCGGACCGGTGACGCACCAGACGATCACGCCGTTCCGCTGATCCACGTTCATCGCCACGCCGCAGTGCGTGATCGGACAGCCGCACGACATGCCCATCGGCCGACCGATCAGGATGTCCCCCTTCTGAACGTCCAGCTCACGCGCCATCAACGGATTGTACGGCAGGATCGTCTCGCGCGGACCCGGCTCGTTGGCGAAGGTATCGAGCACGAAGTCAAATTCCCGGTCCAGCGAATCCTTCCACTGCTCGCGACGACCTTGCCCGCCGGCGCAGGCCCGACAAACCGGCTGAACCGTGCCGGACTCGGCGTCCTTGAGGTGAACGCACTTACGAAGCTCCTCCGGCCGAGCAGACACGATCTCAGCGAAAGCCGCGCACGTCTTCTCGCCGCACAGTCCGCAGTCCAGACCCGGCAGTGATTTCAAGACAGATGCCTTATCCATATCGAAAGCTCCTCACATAGTCAGTTGGCTTGACAAGCGCGAGATGCGTCCCGTTTCACGCCGCTACTCGCCCTGATAAAAAATGTCGCTCTCCAGCGAACGGACCACGCCGAAGTGCTCCTTCCATCCGATCTGCTTTTTCCCGACGCAGATCGTGCACGTGCCGACCGGCGGATTGCCCCGCAGATACAGCGGAAACGCCACGTCTTGCGAGCCGAGAATCCTCCGCATCACCGGATCGATCCCGACCCCGCGCAGCGCATCGGTCTCGGCCACCGTCACCTGCCTGGCCGCCTCCAGCACCCGCGCCCGGAATACCTCGCGCTCCGCCTGCGAGACCAGGTCGATCTTGGTCACCACCGCCACGTCGGCCAGCGACAGCATCGGTCCGATCTTCCGCGGCAGGTTCATTCCGCTGGTCGCCTCCAGAATCACAATGCCCAGCGAGTTCTCGATGTACGGCGAACATCGCAGGCACAGCCCCGCCGTCTCGACGATCAGGAAGTCCGCTGACTGCTCGGCCGCCCACTCCACCGCGTCGCCCAGCACCATCACGTTGCAGTGATCCGGGCACAACTCGCCCGAGTACACCTTGCGCGAGGGAATCCCGAACTCCGTCTGGAACAGAACGTCTTCCTCGGCGAACTGCACGTCGATCTTCAGAAACGCCGGCTTCCACGAACCGGCCAGCAGCCGGCGGATGACCTGCTTGAGCACCGTGGTCTTGCCCGTCGTCGGTGGGCCCGCACAGATGATGACTTTCATGGCGTCGCTCCTTCCGTTGACTATTCGATATATCCCAAAGCCCGAAGCCGATCCTCCAGCAGGGCCTCCGACAGCTCTCCGCCGTCGCGGATGTGCGTCCGAAACTCCAGCAGCAGATCGTCCATCTTGATGATCTCCTCCACCACCCGCTTCTCCTCCTGTCCCGTCTCGATCACCTTCTGCATCGCGCCGTTGCGCATGACGATCCGGAAGTCCGATAGCAGGGCGATCCGCGGATCGTGCGTCACGAAGATGAAGATCTTCTCGTACTGCTTGAGCAGACCCAATGCATGCGTCCGATGGATGCCCGCGTTCTCGATCTCGTCGAGCAGGATGATCGGCGAGTTGCCGATCACCACCGCGTCGGCGATCAGCAGCGCCCGCGTCTGACCGCCCGACAGCTCCGTCATCGCGCTACTCGGGTCGATCGCCTCGCCGGTCAACTGATTGGCGAAGTCCAGCGTCTCAGCCACCACCGAGCCCGGATCGGCTTTGCCACGGACCGCCCCGTGCGTGGTCAGGAAAACCTGGACCCCAAGGTCGCACAGGAAATTGGTGTGCTGGGTAATCTGGGCGATCGGCCGACGAGACGGGTCCATCATCAGCTCTTCCGACGGCGGCTCACCATTAATCAGCACCCGCCGCCCCGATGGGGTATTCGCATTGGCAAATAGCTCCAGGTCGTTGATCAGCGTCGTCTTGCCCGACCCCGTCGGCCCCACGATGCTGATCACCTGCCCCATCCGGAAATCCACGCGCTCCACCGCTTCCGGAACCCCACCTTTCCCATTCCCGCCAAAGACAGTAAGATTCTCTATTTCCACATTAGACTCCATTAAGAGTGTTTTAGGACTCCACTTAGAGTGTAATCTAGCGAGATCGACGTCCCGAGTCAAGCGTTTGGGGATTTTGTGCGACTCAGCCGGGCTGGCTGGACTGACTTCACCATTTCCCGTCCAACGGTCGATGTTTGGCGTAAGTAGTAGTAACGCCCGGCGGAAACGGCATGCAGAGCATGGAGGACCATTTGGCTGGTACCGGTACCATCGATCGATCCTCACTGGCGGAGACCCCGTCGTCCTCCATCAACCTTCGTCGGCACTATCTGCTGGCCCTGGCGGTCGCCGCGGCGGTGTATTTCGCCTCCGTGGCCCCCGGAGTCCTCTGGCAGGACAGCGGCATGGCCCAGGTCCGCGTCCTGCGGGGCGACTACGTCGGCAATCTGGGACTGGCCCTGGCCCACCCCCTGTTTTACATGGTCGCCCACGTTTTCCAGTTCCTGCCCTTCCACGACAGCGCCTTGAAGACCAATCTGGTCTCCGCCACCGCCTCCGCGTTCGCCGTGGCCAACCTCTATCTTCTTTTATTGCTGATGTTTGCGGACCTGCCGCATCGCCGGCTCTCCGCCGCGATCGGGGCGCTGACGCTTGGCCTGGCCCACACCTTCTGGCAGCATGCTGCCCTGGCTGAGACCTACAACCTCTCCGCCATGATTCTCTCCACCGAATTGCTCCTGCTTTACAGGTTCTCGCAAACATTCGAATGCAAATGGTATCTGGGCGCATGGTTCCTCAACGGCGTGGAGTGCTCCAACCACATGCTGGCCACCCTCACCCTGGCCGCAATCGGCATCTGGAGCGTGGTTCTGATCTGGCGCGGGCGGCTCCGCTGGTATTGGTTGGCGGCTGGGATCGGCCTGTGGATCGTGGGCAATCTGCCGTACGAGTTCCTGATCCTCAAGACCTACCTGGCCGGGATGCCGTTGGCGCAAGTCATCCACTCAGCCCTCTTTGGCAACTATCAGCAAGAAGTTCTTAATACCACCATTACGCCCCGCCTGATCGTGATGGCGATCGGCGTGGTCGGCCTGAACTTTCCGACCCCCAACATTCTTTTGATTCCGCTGGGGATGCTCAGGGGTTTCCGGATCGCAGCCAAGCCGTTCGTCCTCCTGCTGGGACTGGCCACGTTCTTCCATCTGCTTTTCGCCCTTCGCTACAACATCGTCGACCAGTACACGTTCTTTATCCTGCCGATCCTGTTCCTGTCTATCTGGCTGGCGATGGGGGCGGGATGGCTGCTGGCGGCGGTTCGGACCGCGGCGGTGCCGCGGCTGCTGCTTGTTTTCGCCCTGTTGCCGCCGGTCGTCTACGCCCCGCTACCGGCGGCGGTCGAAAGGCTCCAGCTTCCGGTGCCCGGCCTGGGCAGCAGGATCCCGTACCGTGACGAGGCTCGGTACTTCCTCTGGCCGTGGAAGACGGGCTACGACAATCCGGCCCGCCTAGCCCTGGACGTCTTCGAGATGGCTGAGCCCAACGCCGTCGTGGTGCCCGACAGCACTTCCCGCCATCCCTTCGTCTACTACCAACGCTTTGAGGGCCTTCGACCGGATATCGAGGTCACCACCGACCCCTGCCTGCAAGAGCCCGGACCCCAGCGGGCAGGGCGCATGGCCCAACTGCTGAAAGACCGACCGGTCTACGTCGTCCGTCCCCAGCCGTCCTACTGCCCGGGCTACATCCTGGACCATTTTGACCTGATCCCCGCCGAGCCCATACACCGTGTTCTTCCCTCAACCCAGCCGCCCCCAGCCACCAACCCCGCGACGGGCCAAAAAGATTTGACACTTTCGGACCTCAGCCCTATGATGACCCGGTTACATGCACTGAGAACCGGGACAAACGAATGAACGTTGACGATAAACTATTAGAAATACTCGCCTGCCCCGCGTGCCGCGTGAAGGTCGAACGGATCGAGAACTTCATCGTCTGCACGCAATGCCGCCGAAGATTCCCCATACGTGACGAGCTTCCTATAATGTTGTTGAGCGAGGCCGAGGAACCGAAAACGGACTCGTCCTCCAGTCAGGCGTGAAGTAACGTCGCCCAGTAGCCGTCTTTCTCATTGGGCCCGTGTCGTTCAGACAGGAGCGGTATGATCGCGCTGATTTCCGACATCCACAGCAACATCGAAGCCCTTCAGGCGGTCTTCGACGACATCGCCCGGCGCTCGATCCGCCGGGTCATCTGCCTCGGCGACGTGGTCGGCTACGGCCCCAACCCCTGCGA
>JAAYCJ010000049.1 GCA_012729815.1 Phycisphaerae bacterium
CTAGTTTGACTGCCGAAGCACTTGATACGGCCGGTGGTCGTGCGCAGGAAATGCGCCGCATCACGACAGGACCGCCGACGGATCGTGAAGGAACCGGATATTCTCGCTCTCTACCATCCAGTCAAGCAAATCACATCTGTTTCACTGGTGCCTCTGAACGCTCGATGATCGGCGCGGATGATCCCGGTCATGACTACGCGTAGGCCCACCGCCCCGTCCGTATCTTCCAACGCTACGCGCACGACGCGTCACCAGATATGTTCCGGATCAGGCAGGAACTGCAGATCAGTGAGCGAGTATTCCTGCCAATCGACGTGGCCGTCGCAGAACAGGACGTTCAGCCCGTTGTTGTGCCGCTTGTCCAACCACAGATCCCGAATCTCCCAGAAGTTGATGCAGTGCCAGCCGCCGTGGAGGTTGATGTCCGTCAGGATGAACACGCCAGCGGGGTCGAGGACCTCACTGACGGTGCACTTGTCGCCCGGCCCAGGAAAGACTCCCAGGTGACAGTTTCCGCCGTAGCTGTACAAGTACTGCCAATGAGAGGCATCCGTGAAGTCATCCGCCGGACAATGGTAATACTCCCGGGCGTCGCCTTCCGAAGGCGCTCCCAGAATCGGGGCAATAAGCGTCTGCCAGGTCGGATAGCGAATCGGCAGGAACACATACTGCGGCGAGATGGCGAAGGGAGGGTAGATCCCGGAATTCTCATCCGTGTAGATCTGAAACGCCGCGCCGAGCTGCTTGAGTTTCGACGCGCACTGGAGGGTCCGCGCCTGTTCCCTCGCCGCGTTCAACGCCGGCAGCAGCATCGCCACCAGCACCGCGATGATCGCGACTACCACCAGCAGTTCGATCAGCGTAAACCCGACGTGTCCTTGGCTTCGTTCATGCCGAACAGGCATCGCATGTTCCTCCTGCCCTTATTGAGGCATCTCGACGAACCGGCTGTTCACCTTCGGAACCGGCATCTGGTGGGCCGGGTTCAGGCGGATGAGTTGAATCTCGCGCCAGTCGCGGATCACGTCCTCGGTTCGGTACGTCGTGGCCAGTTCCTTCGTCGTCCGCAAAACGATCTCGACGAAGGGCTCAAGGGCGTGAAAGTAGACCGCGCCGTTGACGCCGTTCTGGCCTTCGGTGATCGACCAGTTGTACCACTGCGTGCCGCCGGGCGGGCCCAGCCACGTTCCCAGCAGCTTCGTCCGGTCATCCGCCGGGGCCACCGCGATCGCCACCGCGGTGTCCGTCGAGGCGCACTCGATCACCACGCCGTAGTCGCCCGCCGGAAGCGCCTCGCCCAGTGTGTAGCGATAGAACCACCACTCGCCCGCCTTCGTCTCCTGCGGATCGCCGATCCGCCGCCAGCCGACGATCGGCTCCTCGCCGCGCTCCGTGAACGGCGGACGAGGCAGATACGCCTGGGCGAACGCCGAACCCACCCGCTGGTGCTGGTGCGGATACTGCCCGCACACCCACGTCAGAAACCCGTACTTCCGCGGGTTGTTCCACAGGAAGTCGTAGAACCACGCGGTCTCGCGCGGCGGCAGCAGGCCGTTCGTTTCCACCTCATCAAAGAAAATGGGCACGTTGTACTTGTCGGCGATGCGGTCCACCCCGCCCACCATGAACGCCTCGGTGGTGTGTTCCTTCGAGATGTGCTTGGAGTAGACGATCTGCTTCTGCGGATCGCCCGGATCGAAGTTAACCGGCTGCCACTGACTCTCGGTCGCCCAGCCCCATCCGCAATTCCAGTCGGACACGAGGATGATGTGCCGCTTGTCGTGCTTGCGGATGCGGGTGATGGAGTCCTTCATGATCTCGCGGACCCGCGGCGCCAGGTCGATGCGGTTCTGGCCGTCCTTGAAGCACGGCTCGTTGTACAACTGATACATCGCGACGCGCGGCTCGTCCGCGAACTCCGCGGCGCAGGCCTCCCAGAATTGCGCGATCTTCTCGATCTTCTCCGCGTCCATGCCGTAGGTGTCGTGCCAGTCGATGATCACGTAGACGCCCTGGTCCATGATCTGATTGGCCAGCGGACGCACGAACTTCTTGACGAACCCCTCCGCTCCGCCGTAGAGCTCGAACGCGCTGCCGTCCTTCATGATGCTGGCCGACCAGCCGCCCGGCTGGTGCTCAGCCAGTCCGAGCCGGCAGGCGTTATAGCCCATCGACCGGAAATACCGCGCGGTCATCGCCGTCGTGCCGTAGCGCGGAAACTCGTTCCACCAGTATTCGCCGACGAAGTGCGAGTATCCGCCCAGCGGGAACGGCTTGCCCGTCGAGTCCACGATGTATTTGCCCTGGACCCGCAGCCACGGATCGTCCTTGACCGCCTTGGCATCCACCGCCGTCGTTCGGAACTCGATCGCCTTCGGCTCCGCTTGCCGGCCGGCGAAATCCTCGCCGCTGACCTTCGCGACGTACGCCGTCTCCGGCCGCAGGTCCGCGATCGTCAGCCTGTGCCCGTCGGTGCGGTAGGCCTCCTCGATCGTCCGCGACGCCTCGCCCTCCGCTTCGACCGTCACGTGCGCGCTGGTCCGGTTGTTCGTCCGCCACGCCAGACTCACCGAGTTCGGCCCGACCTCCGCCGCCTTCAGATCCTCTACCGCCGGCGCGTCCGGTTTGACCGGAAGCGACGCCACCTCGATTCGCGCCGGGTCTCCTCCCTCAGCCGAGAACAGGTTCCGCCCCTCCGTCGCCAGCATCTGCTCGCTGCCGTAGTACAACGCGTACATCTCGGCGATCACCTGAACCGGCGAGTACCGGACCAGTTCGAGCGGAATTGCCAACTCAACCGCGCCCTCGACCACCTTCAAAGCCGCCTTGTCCGGAAATACCGCCAGAGTCCCCGCCGCGTCCGGCCCGACCGTCAGCGCGAACTCCTCGAGCGCCTCATTGCTCAGCGTGACAACCAGTTGGTTGTCCGCGTGATGGAACTTATCGTTCGTGTTCGCCTTGACCGCGTCCATCTCCCGCCCGACGTCCAGCGCGCCCTCGAACCGAAGCACCAGCGTCGCGTCCGTCGTCGTCACCACTAGCCGCTCGATGTATGCCGACTCCTTGCTGTCCTTCGCGGCATTGACGATGGTCACCGTTTCGCCCGCCAGGGCGCATACGCTCATCGTCAGAACCGCAACCAACATCCTGCACAAACTCATTCGCTGCTCCTGATCGTCACCTGGGGGAAAGGGCTACGCTGTATCGCTGGTCGTACGTGACGCTGCGACCGTGACCGTCGAGGAAAAGAAAATTCGCGGTATCGCCCGATGCATACTCCAACGGAGCATCACCGCGATCGTGGCCGCCGTTGTGGCGATAGTCGGGATGATGGAAATAGTCCCCGGATGGATCGTACGCAAGCAGCTTGTTCATGCACCACCACCCGCTGAACCAAAGCATCCCGTCGCCAAGAAACACAAGGTCACTATCGAGCTCGTGCAACTGCTTCGGCGGCCGGGCCTCCCAAATATAACCGTCAAGCAGTGCATTGAACGCGTAACCGCCGTGGTAGTAAGGCGCCTCCACCTGTTCAATATATGAGTGGGCATCGATCTTGATCTGCGCGCCGGAACACATCAACGCAACCATGTTGTTGCGGCACTCTCCCGGATCGCGCCCCAGCCCGAGGTATGGTCCGAGTTTTTCGGGCCAGTCGCCCGGAATCCACGGCGTCCACTCGTTGTACTCCTGCGTAATAAACCCGTTGTTCTCGCCGGCGTACATGTGTAGCGCCGTTCCGATCGACTTGAGATTCCCCAGGCATTGCAGCGTCCGCGCATGCTCCCGCGCCGAGTTCAGCGCCGGCAGCAGAATCGAGACCAGCACCGCGATGATCGCCACGACCACCAACAGCTCAATCAGGGTAAAGGCCCTTGAGCCCAGCGGCCCGATCCACAGCGACTCCTTGCCAACCCGCGCGCCGCTCGCGTCGCGGCCGCCCAGATCCGAAATTCGAAATCCCAAATTCAAAATCATTTGACCAACGCCCTCGCAAAAGTCCCGGCCGACCGATCGGCCGTCTTGATCGCGCCGCCGCACGAGCCGCGCACCATCAACTCGCACGTCAGAAACTCCTGCCGCTCGCCGTTCGTCTTTGCCTCGATCTTCTCCAGCAGGAACCTGGCCGCCAGATGTCCCTCCCGCTCCGTCGGCTGACGCACCGACGTCAGCGGCGGCTCCAGGTGCGCCACGAATGGCAGGTCGTCGAACCCCACCACCGCCAGGTCCTGCGGCGCCCGCAATCCCAGCCGCCTCGCCTCGTCCATCACGTTCTTGGCGACAAAATCGTGAATGCAGATCACCGCAGTCGGCGGCGGATCGCACGCCAGCATCGCCCGAAGCTCCGCCTGTCCCTGCCCCGCCACCGGTCCGTACTGGATCTGCTGCACGTAGCCCTCCGCCAGCTCCAGCCCCCGCCGCCGCATCTCCTCCAGATATCCCAGATACCGCTGGTCCGACGAGTACACCGTCGGAAAACCGCGCACGTACCCGATCCGCCGATGGCCCAGGCTCACCAGGTGGGTCACGACCTCGCGCGTCGCGGCAAAGCCGTTGGTCGCCACCGTCGTGAAGCGGCTGACCGTCTCGACCGAGATCGCCGAGTCGACCAGCACAAACGGCATGCCGATCCGCTCGAATTCGTCGACCACCGCCAGGTTCTCTTCCCGCTGGTCTTCCAGCATCATCGGGGCGTACAGCACCCCGGCCACGTTGTCCTGCAGCAGCCGGCCGATGTAACGCTTCACCTTCTCCGGCTCGTTGTCGTGGTTGCACAACACCAGCGAGTAACCCCGCTCGTGGAACACGTCCTCAGCCGCCCGAAGGATCTGGTCGTAGACGTTCCACTCCCCGCGCACGCACGGGATCATCGCAGCCAGCATCTTGCTCCGCCGATCCGGGCTCAGACTCGCCACGTACGTCCCATCCCCCCGACGCCGGGCCAGAATCCCGTCCTCCACCAGCGACGCCAGCCCCTCCCGCACCGTCGCCCGCGATATCCCGTACCGTCGGATCAGTTCCGCCTCGGTCGGCAGCTTGTCGCCGACCTTGAAATCCCCCCGGCCCAAGGCCGACAGGATCGCCGATCGCAACTGCGTCCGCTTATTGACCACGAAAACCGATCCTTTCTCCAGATTTGTCTGACATTTCCGCCATTCATCCTACATGATCCCGCCGTCCGTGTCAACGCCCAACGTCGCAGGCCCCGTCCAGAGAGCGACATTACCTTGTCCGGGCTGATTGGCACCACAGACAGCAGATAGCTGGATTATCAGAATGACTCGGATACTACAATTTCAGTTGAATCGCAGCGGAGAACTGAATCGGCAGGCGACGGCGTAGCGCTGGGCCGGGCCGTCGTGGTTCGTGGACTCAACCCGCAGGACCGTCGCGTCGGTTTCCATCGCGGTCACCCGGCTCGAACGGCCAGGGGCGGGGGGGATGATCAGCCGCAGGCTGACCCGTTCGCCCGGTCGGACCGTCTCCCCGGAGCAGAGGAACCGGACGCCGCCGGCTGAGACGTTGGAACTCGTGGTGGTCAGCCGCCCGGCCTCCCGGGATAGACTCACCTCCACCGGCAGGGATATCGGCAGACGATAGTGTTGGCGACGGTCTTCCATGGATGTATCCTCTTGTTGCGAATTCTTCGTTGGTGCGCAGCTTAGGTAATCATCGGCGAATTCGGCCGCCCACTTGTGGAAGTTGGGGAATCTCGTGAAACTCGCAGGCCCAGCGCGGATAATGCACCGTAACAACCACATGGAGACCGCCATGCATGCATACTTCGACTGCTTTTCCGGCCTGGCCGGCGACATGACCGTCGCCGCCCTCCTGGACGCCGGCGCCGACTGGGATCAGCTTCATAAACAACTGCAGTCGATCGACTTACATGGATTTGAGGTGGAAAGACAGAAAGTGGACCGGGCGGGCATCGCCGCCACCCATTTCCTCGTCCACACCCACCACCACGGGCACCATCACGAGCATCATCATCGCTCTCTTTCAGATATTCTGGCCATCATTGACAAAAGCCCGCTCAGCCCGACCGTCCGAGAAAACGCCGCCGCGATCTTCCGGCGGCTTGGGGCGGCTGAGGCCAAAGTCCACAACTGCGACATCGAGAAAATCCACTTTCATGAGGTCGGCGCGGTCGATTCGATCGTGGACATTGTCGGAACCTGCATCGGTCTGGAACTGCTGGGAATCGATGCGATCTGTTTTCCCGCTGTCCCCGTCGGGTCCGGCACGATCCAAGCCGCCCACGGGACGCTGCCGGTTCCCGCACCCGCCACCGCCGAGCTGCTGACCGGCTTTGCGACCTACGCCGGAGGCGAGGGCGAACTGACCACCCCCACCGGGGCCGCCATCGCCACCGCCCTCGGCCGACAGGTCCCTTCCATGCCGGAAATGACCATCCGGGCGATCGGCTACGGGGCCGGAACCCGTCAATACAAGGACCGGGCCAACGTCCTGCGGGTAATCGTCGGCGAGTCCGCCCAAACCGCCGCGGCTGAGTCGGACCTGGTCGTCCAACTGGCCACGCAACTCGACGATCAGACCGGCGAGGAGACCGGCTACCTGACCGAGCGGCTCTGGAACGAGGGTGCACTGGATGTGGTCTGTTTTCCGATAACTATGAAAAAGGGCCGGCCCGGCGTGATGCTGGAGGTGCTTGGTCCCCCGGAAAAGGGCGACGCCCTGGCCGCGACCATCCTGCACCACAGCAGCACGTTCGGCCTGCGGCGGTCGCTGGTGACCCGGCAAAAGCTCAGCCGTGAGAGCATCCGGGTCGATCTGCCCGACGGGCAGGTCGCCGTCAAAATCGGGTACTTCGGCGGCCGGCTGGTCCGGGTCAGTCCCGAATACGAAGACTGCCGGGCCCTCGCGGTCAAGACCGGCGCCCCGCTGCGGGAAATTTACCGCCAAGCTGTCGATCAGGCCAGGCGGGTGATCGATCAGAAGAATAAATAATAGATAGGCCATAATGAGCATGACGCCGATCGCGGCGATGCAAGCACTGAGTTTCCCTTTCTTCGAAGACAGCCGGCAGTGGATCCTGCTCTGCGTGCTGGGCGTGCTGGTGGGCTACGCCCTGCTCCGCAGTTCCCAGCGGATTAAGGGCAAGGGACGGCTCAGCGACAGGGCCTCCAGGAACATCGCGGTCAAAAACCTCTCGAACCAATCCGAGCTTCGCGGCGACCTGGAACGCCTGATCGTCGAACTCCAGGAACTCTCCCGCCAGATCAACGCCCATATCGACACCCGGTTCTGCAAGCTCGATGTCCTGATCCGCCAAGCCGACCAGCGGATCAAGCGGCTCGAGCAACTGAACGGATCAGCCAAAACCGACGAGAATCCCGTCAACGACGGCAACGGAACCGAGCAGATCGATCCGCAGCGGGAGATCATCTACAAACTCGCCGACGCCGGCCGCAGCCCGGTCGAAATCGCCCAGCAGCTCGACAAGCACCGGGGCGAGATCGAACTCATCCTGTCGCTGCGCCGCTCAAATCGAGCCCGCCGCATCGACTACCGCATCGACGACTGACGCCGATC
>JAAYCJ010000050.1 GCA_012729815.1 Phycisphaerae bacterium
CACGATCCGCGAGGTGCACGGCTACTCCAAGCAGGCCGCGGCATTCGGCTACACCGGTGTCCGTGGATTGAACGCGCAGGTCGCGATCGTGTCGACCCCGATCGCGGCGCCGGTGATCGCCGCCGCCCGACTGCGACGCGGCAACGTCGCCTCCCACGCCGGGGCCGGCCGCCTGCTCGCCCAGGCCATCGGCTGCGCCCGCGCCGCCGGGGCATCCGGTCAGATCCTTGCCCGCGCCGACTCGGCCTACTTCGGGCACGCGTTCGTCGCCGCCGCGCAGCGGGCTGGGGCGTGGTTTTCGGTGACCGCGAGGATGAACCCGCAGATCCGGGCGGCGATCGCGTCGATCGACGACACGGCGTGGACGGCGATCACCTACCCGAACGCCGTCTGGGATGACGACGAGCAGCGGTGGATCTCCGATGCCGAGGTCGCCGAAACCGAGGTCACCGTCTTCACCTCGCGACGGAAGAAGGAGCATGTGATCTGCCGGCTGGTGGTGCGTCGCGTGAAACGCCTGAACCCGCACGCCGGGCAGGGCGAATTGTTCGACGCCCACCATCATCACGCGTTCGTCACCAACTCGTCGCTGACAACCATCGAGGCCGACGCCCGGCACCGCGACCACGCGATCGTCGAGCAGGTCATCGCGGAGCTCAAGGACGGACCGTTGGCGCATCTGCCGTCGGGGAGGTACGCGGCGAATGCGGCGTGGCTGGCGCACGCGGTGATCGCGTTTCGGCCTCGCCCGCGCTGCTGGTGTCGCCGCCTCACCACGTCATGCCCGCGCCCGGTGGGCGACGCTGCGTACTCACCTGATCAACATCCCCGCGAGGATCGCGTCGTCCGGACGAAGGCTGACCTTGCACCTGCCGTCGCGGTGGCCGTGGGAGTTGGCGTGGCGCAACCTCTTCGGCACCGCGACCGCGACAACCTGACCCTCCGCCCTGACTGGGTACGACCGGAGAACCAAGTGGAAAGGCCGGGTAGACCGGCGGACCACCCATGCCCAAACGCCATCACCCACCGAAACTCGGCGAGGATTCACCCTTGGAATCAACGACGGTGGATCAGGGCGGAGTCGGCATCAGCGCCATGGGACCGGGCAGCGTCAGCTACGCCTCGGTAGCAGGCGCGCGCCGAACATGATCTATGTCAAGGAGTTCCGGGCGCCGCAAACCTATCGTGAAGGTACCAATAAGGAACGCATCACGAAAGGGGTCCACAATGGCCACCTCCACCCCCACCACCACTCACACGGTCCTTAGGGCGGAGGGATTCTCCTGCCCGTCGTGCGTGGCGAAGATCGAGAAGCAGGTCGGGCGACTCAAGGGTGTCAAGAACGTGAAGGTCCACTTCGCCTCCGCCCGCATCGAGGTCGACCATGACAACGAGCGCACCTCCGTGGATGACCTCGTCGCCGCCATCGCCAAAGCCGGCTACAAGGCCGCACCGTCTGCCTTCTGAGACCAACGGCCCCCGCGGGCCGCCTGCGGACATCCTCCCCACATTCCCTCTGCCGCTCTGTTGGCACGAGACCAGAAAGGGCGTACCCGAAAGTGAACAGGCTCCAAAAATGGGTCTATGGGAACTGGTCAGTTCCCGTCGTGTCCGGCGTGCTCATCATCATCTCTTTCGCCATCCAGTGGCTGGCCGGGGGTGCCGCCAACCTCACCGTCAGCCCCCAGTGGTGGCTCGACGCCGGCGCCCACGCCACTCACGCCAGCGCGGCTTTCACCCTCGGAGATGTCTTCATGATCGCCGCGGCCGTGGTTGCCGGCTACGGGATCGTGGTGAAGGCGGTGCGCGCGCTGATCGCCAAGATCATCGGCATCGACCTGCTCGTGTCGGTTGCGGCGATCGGCGCGGTCATCATCGGCAACTTCTGGGAGGCCGCGGCGGTCACGTTCCTGTTCGCGATCGGCCACGCGCTGGAAGCTGCGACCCTGAACAAGACCCGCTCGGCACTGGCCGAACTCGTCGCCGTCGCCCCTGATTCCGCGATCGTCGTGCGCGATGGCGAGCAACAGGAAGTCCCTGCCGGACAGGTGAGAATGGGCGAGATCGTCCTGGTCAAGAACGGCGCGAAGGTCCCCGTGGACGGCCAGGTCGTCTCCGGCACCGGCGCCATCGACGAGGCCTCCATCACCGGCGAGTCCATCCCGGTGGAGAAAACTAAAGGCGGGCAGGTGTTCGCCGGCACCGTCTCCCGCGGCGGCTTCCTACAGGTCCTGGCCACTGGCATCGGCGCAGACACCACCTTGGCCCGCATCATCCACCGTGTGGAAGAGGCTCAGGACGCCAAGGCCAAGACCCAGGCCTTCATCGACCGGTTCTCCACGTGGTACACGCCCGCTGTCATGGTCCTGGCCCTGGTGGCTGGACTCATCAGCGGAGACGTGGTGCTGGCCCTGACCCTGTTGGTCATCGGCTGCCCCGGTGCCCTGGTGATCTCTATCCCGGTCGCCATCGTGGCGGGCATCGGCCGCGCCGCGCGCAACGGCATCCTCATCAAGGGCGGCGAGTTCCTGGAGACCTCCGCGAAGATCTCCGCGGTCGCCGTGGACAAGACCGGCACTCTCACCGAGGGACGTCCCCAGCTGACCGACGTCATCATCCTGGATTCCACGCTCGACCGTCCGGAGGTGCTGCGTTGGGCCGCGGCCGCCGAGGCCGGCTCCGAACACCCACTGGCCCGCCCCATCCTGGAGACTGCCCGCGAGGAGGGAGTTGCCCCGCAGGGCATCCCCGGCACCGTCACCCCGGTCCCCGGCAAGGGCATCGTGGCGAACGTAAATGGCCGCCAAGTGCTGATCGGCAACCCGCCGCTACTGGAGCAGTACGGCATTGCCTCGGGCATCGCCGAGGCAGCGCAGGCCGCCCAGGATCTGGCCGCCGCCGGGAAAACACCTATGATCGTGGCTGTTGACGAGACAGTGATCGGCGTCGTCGCCGTCGCGGACCAGGTCCGCCAGGACGCACCCGAGATGGTCGCGCGACTGCACCGGGCCGGCGTCGAGAAGGTCGTCATGCTCACCGGTGACACCCAACTGGTGGCCGAGGCCGTCGGCAATGCCACCGGGATCGACGAGATCCACGCCTCCCTACTGCCTGAGGACAAGCTGGACGCCGTCACCGAGCTACAGCGCCAGGGCCACACGATCGCGATGGTCGGGGACGGCGTCAACGACGCTCCGGCTCTTGCCACCGCGAACATCGGCGTGGCGATGGGTGCGGCAGGCTCGGCCGTGGCCGTGGAGACCGCGGACATCGCCCTGATGGGCGACAACCTGCTCAAGCTGCCCGAGGCCATCGGCCTGGCCAAGCGGACCGTGAACGTGATGAAGCAGAACATCGCAATCGCCCTGGTCACCGTGGTGCTGCTCCTGGCCGGAGTCTTCGCCGGCGGAGTGACTATGTCGATCGGCATGCTCGTCCACGAAGCCTCGGTGCTCGTGGTCATCGCCAACGCGATGCGGCTGCTGCGAAACACCCGATACTCCACGACGACGCCAAAGAGTGAACGCACCATCGGGACAGCTGCGGAGCAGGTAGCCGCCTGACGCCCATCCCGGGCCAGTAGGCCCGCCCCGGGGCACCGGGCACCTCGAAGACTCACAACAACGACGCGAACAGCGAAATCAACACACGAAACAGAGGAGACCGACTATGAGCGAGAAGAACTTCACCCTGGGCGACAACGTCGAGCATTTCACCATCGCGGACGTGGCCAGGGATAATCCTGACTTCCGGAAGGTGCTGTGGACCGGAGAACACACCCAGATCGTGGTGATGACCATTCCGCCCGGTGGCGAGATCGGAGACGAGGTCCACGAACACACCGATCAGATCCTGACCTTCGTTTCCGGAACCGGCGAAGCCGACCTCAACGGCCACACGCATCCCATCGATGCCGGGGACCAGTGCGCGGTACCGGCCGGCGCCCAGCATAACTTTCGCAACACCGGGGACGAGCCACTGGTGCTGTACACCATCTACAGCCCACCCGAACACGCTATCGGCGCCGCATTCGCCACCCGGGAAGAGGCTAACGCCGCCGCAGGGTCCCGTAGTTGTTGACCGTCAGGGCGGTGACCTGCTATTTCATCCTTCCAGGATCAGGCCGACGGCCTGATACGGGTCTGCTGCCAGGCGTCGGCAGGCGCGGGCGATGTTCGAGTGACCG
>JAAYCJ010000051.1 GCA_012729815.1 Phycisphaerae bacterium
GCCAAGGACGAGATGTTTGCCTATACCGACACCAAGCAGTCGCCCTGGTATGTTGTCAATGCCGATATCAAGCGCCACGCCCGGCTCAACTGCATCAGTCACCTGCTCAGCCTGATCCCGTACGAGGATCTGACGCCGGACCCGATCAAGCTGCCGCCGCGCCAGGTTGACTCAGGCTACGTCCGCCCGCCGTTCAGCGAACAGACCTTCGTGCCCGACCGTTACGGCAAGGCGGTCAAGAACTGAGTTGGTCGTTCTGCGACCCGGTTCAGATCGGATCCAGATCCTGTCCCGGTTCGATCGCCGCATGGTATTCCTGCAGCGACTTGAGCTGGTCGGGCGCATAGCCTTTGCGCAGGAAAGCCGCGATGCCGCGCACGCTGGCCAGGGCTGCGGTCATGGTCGTGATGTAGGGAATCTTGTAACGGATCGCCGCCTTGCGGATGTACGAGTCATCGTACTGGCTGCGCCGGCCTGCCGCCGTGTTGATCACCAGCTGCAGCTCGCGGTTCGTCAAGTGGTCGAGAATGTTCGGGCGGCCTTCGTACAGTTTTTTGACCGGAATCGACTCGACGCCCGCTGCGGCGAAGTAGCGGTGGCAGCCTTCCGTTGCCATGACCTGGAACCCGATCTGGCAAAATGCCCGGGCCACATCCAGGGCTTCCGGCTTGTCGGCGTCGTTGACGCTGATCAGCACCGTGCCCGAGGTCGGCAGCGAAGCCTGGGCGGCCTCCTGAGACTTGAAGTAAGCCAGTTCAAATGAGTCCGCCAGACCCAGCACTTCACCGGTTGAGCGCATTTCCGGGCCGAGCACCGGATCGACCTCCGGAAACATGTTGAAGGGGAAAACCGCTTCTTTGACGCCGAAGTGGCGCAGCTTGTTCTGACGCAGGCTCGTAACAGACGAGGGCACCCCCTTGACCGCGTTCATGATCAGCTCGGTGGCGATGCGCGCCATGGAGATATTGCAGACCTTGGAGACCAACGGCACGGTCCGGGACGCGCGCGGGTTGGCTTCCAGGACGTAGACTTTATTGTCGGCGATCGCGTACTGCATGTTCATCAAGCCGACGACGTGCAGCTCGCGGGCGATCCGCCGGGTGTAGTCGGTGATGGTCCGGATATGCTCCGCAGCGATGCTGATCGGCGGGATGACGCAAGCGGAGTCACCGGAATGGATTCCGGCCAATTCGATATGCTCCATGACGGTGGGCACGAAGGCATCGCGGCCGTCCGCGATCGCGTCGGCCTCGGCTTCAGTCGCGTGGCTGAGAAACTTGTCGATTAGGATCGGCCGGTCCGGCGTGACACCGACCGCCGCACCCATGTACTGGCGCAGCATGTCCTCATCTAAGACCACTTCCATACCGCGGCCGCCCAGCACGTAGGACGGGCGAACCATCAGGGGATAGCCGATGCGGCTGGCGATAGCCACGGCGTCATCGATCGTGACGGCCATGCCCGACTCCGGCATGGGGATCTGCAGCTTGTCCATGATCTGTCGGAACCGGTCGCGGTCTTCCGCCAGGTCGATCATGTCCGGTGATGTCCCCAGGATGCGTACGCCGGCCTGCTCCAGTTCGGCTGCGATGTTAAGCGGGGTCTGGCCGCCGAACTGGACGATAACCCCCAGCGGCTGTTCCTTTTCATAGATACTCAGCACGTCTTCGACCGTCAGCGGCTCGAAATAAAGCTTGTCCGACGTGTCGTAATCGGTTGAAACCGTCTCCGGGTTGCAGTTGACCATGACGCTCTCATAGCCCATGTCGCGCAGCGCGAAAGCGGTGTGCACGCAGCAATAGTCGAACTCGATCCCCTGCCCGATCCGATTGGGCCCGCCGCCCAGCACCATCACTTTCGGGCGGTCGCTGACCGATGTTTTGTCGGGCGCGTTGTAGGTGGAAAAGTAATAAGCCGCGTCCAGCACGCCGCTGACCGGCACCGGTTCCCAGCCTTCGACCACGCCCAGGGCGATTCGCTGATCACGGATCACCTTTTCGCTGGTTTGAAGCAGCTTGGCCAGGTAGCGGTCGGCGAATCCGTCCCGCTTGGCCCGGATCAGAAGCTCGTCAGGGAGCACGCCGCCTCGGTAAGCCAGGAGCTGTTCCTCGAGCTGGACCAGTTCCAGCATCTGCTGCAAGAACCAGGGCTTGATGTAGGTCATCTGGTATAACTGTTCAATATCAGCGCCCTTGCGCAACGCCTCGTAGAGGATGAACTGGCGTTCGCTGGTCGGCTCGACCAGCAGCTGCAGCAGGTCCTCCAGGCTGCGGTCATGGAAATCGCGGGCAAACCCGAGGCCGTAGCGGTTAATCTCCAGCGAGCGGATGGCCTTCTGAAGGGCCTCCTTGTAGTTTTTGCCGATGCTCATCACTTCGCCGACGGCACGCATCTGTGTGCCGAGCTTATCCTGAACCCCAACAAATTTTTCGAACGCCCACCGGGCGAACTTGACGACCACGTAGTCGCCCGACGGCGTGTAGCGGTCGAGCGTGCCGTCGCGCCAGTAGGGAATTTCATCGAGCGTCAGCCCGGCGGCCAGCATTGCAGAGATCAGGGCGATCGGAAACCCGGTGGCCTTGGAGGCCAGGGCAGACGAACGCGAGGTGCGCGGATTGATCTCGATGATCACGACCCGGCCGGTTTTCGGATCGTGGGCGAACTGCACATTGGTGCCGCCGATCACCTCGATCGCCTCGACAACCTGGTAGGCGTACGCCTGCAGACGAGCCTGCAGTTCGGCGGAAATCGTCAGCATCGGCGCCGAACAGAACGAGTCGCCGGTATGGACCCCGATCGCGTCGATGTTCTCGATAAAACAGACCGTAATCATCTGGTTCTTGGCGTCGCGCACCACTTCCAGTTCGAGTTCTTCCCAGCCCAGAACCGATTCCTCGACCAGAATCTGCCCGACCAGGCTGGCCGCGATGCCGCGCGCGGCGATGACACGCAGTTCCTCGATGTTGTAGACCAGGCCGCCGCCCGTCCCGCCCATGGTATAGGCTGGCCGGATCACCACCGGGTAACCGAGAATCTGGGC